>JAPOHK010000038.1 GCA_029979485.1 Candidatus Planktophila limnetica | reverse complement strand
TGTTGGCTTGATATCGCCGACACCTCACCACGACATTTACTCTATTGAAGATCTAGCGCAGCTCATTCACGACCTTAAGAATGCCAATAACAAGGCACGCATTCACGTGAAGTTGGTGGCAGAAGTTGGCGTCGGAACCGTTGCAGCGGGAGTGAGCAAAGCGCACGCTGATGTTGTTCTAATTTCTGGTCATGATGGGGGAACCGGCGCATCGCCTCTGACATCTCTTAAACATGCAGGTGCACCATGGGAATTGGGATTAGCGGAAACACAACAGACGCTACTGCTAAATGGATTACGCGATCGAATCGTAGTTCAAGCTGATGGCCAACTTAAGACAGGCAGAGATGTAGTTATCGCAGCACTTTTGGGTGCAGAAGAGTTTGGTTTTGCAACCGCGCCTCTTGTTGTCTCTGGTTGCGTGATGATGCGTGTGTGCCATCTTGATACTTGCCCAGTGGGAGTTGCGACTCAAAATCCAGAGTTGCGCAAGAAATTTACTGGTAAACCAGAATTTGTCGAAACATTCTTTGAATATATCGCCGAAGAAGTTCGCGAGTTATTAGCCCAACTTGGCTTTAGAACGCTCCAAGAAGCGATTGGTCACGTTGAGTATTTGGACACACGTGAGGCCGTTAATTATTGGAAGGCGCATGGTTTAAACCTTGCTCCATTATTGATGCGACCTGATGTTGACAGTTCCCTTCATCAAACTACGACACAAGATCATGGCTTAGTCAATGCACTCGACAACAAACTTATTGAATTATCCGTCGCAGCACTGAAGAAAAAAGATCCAGTTCGAATTGATTTGCCAGTGCGCAACGTCAATCGAACAGTTGGAACTATGTTGGGATCAGAAATTACCCGTGCATTTGGCGCAGATGGATTGGAGCCAAACACAATCGATGTAACCCTTCACGGTTCATCTGGGCAATCCCTCGGTGCCTTCATCCCGCGCGGACTTACTCTTCGTCTCTATGGCGATGCCAATGATTATGTCGCCAAAGGCATTTCAGGAGGACGAGTCATCGTTCGTCCCGATGAGAAAGCACAATTCCCATCTCACGAAAATGTAATTGCTGGAAACGTAATTGGTTATGGCGCAACTTCTGGTGAGATTTTTATACGCGGAATGGTCGGTGAAAGATTCTGCGTCAGAAACTCAGGTGCAACAGCAATCGTTGAAGGCGTCGGCGATCACGGTTGTGAGTACATGACGGGCGGCACGGTTGTTGTACTCGGTCGCACTGGAAGAAATTTTGCAGCGGGTATGTCAGGGGGACGAGCATTCGTTCTCGATCTTGGAGAAGCCAATGTCAATCAAGAAATGGTGGACGTCATTGCAGTGCCAAACGATCAAAGAGAGATTCTTCGCACTTTGATTTCATCATTTGAAGTTGAAACAGGCTCTACGGTTGCACACGAACTCTTGGCAGATTGGGATAAGGCTGTAGCGCGCATTTCCCTAGTCATGCCACGTGATTATGCGAGAGTGCTTGGAGCAATCGAAAAAGCTAATCGTGAAGGTTTGCCTGTAGATCAATATGTAATGGAGGTGGCGGCTCTTGGCTGATCCAAAGGGTTTTTTAACCACTCCACGTGAACTACCAAAACGTCGTCCTGTCGATGTTCGTATTAAAGACTGGAACGAAGTGTACGAACCACAGAGCTTTGAACACCTTCAAAAGCAAGCAGGACGTTGCATGGATTGCGGAATTCCTTTTTGTCATCAAGGATGCCCACTAGGAAATCTCATTCCAGAGTGGAATGACCTAATGTGGCGCGGCGACAAAGAGAGTGCAATAGATCGCTTACACGCCACAAATAACTTCCCAGAATTCACTGGTCGCCTCTGTCCAGCACCATGTGAAACTGCATGTGTTGTAGGAATTAATGCAGATGCTGTAACTATTAAACAGGTAGAACTTCGCACGATTGAAGAGGCATTCGGTGCATCAAATGTGAAACCTTTACCGCCCGATCGTTTATCGGGAAAAACTGTTGCGGTAATAGGTTCTGGTCCTGCTGGCCTTGCAGTGGCGCAACAACTCACACGAGCCGGTCATACGGTTGCAGTTTATGAGCGAGCGGAAAAAATAGGCGGCTTACTTCGTTACGGTATTCCAGAGTTTAAGATGGAAAAACACATTGTCGATCGCAGACTTGTTCAAATGGAAAAAGAAGGAACGCGTTTTAGACCTGGTGTAAATGTTGGAGTCGATTTAACAGGTGCTCAACTTCGTTCAAGGTATGACGCAGTTGTATTGGCGGTGGGCGCCACACAGTGGCGCGATCTAAATATTGCTGGCCGCGATTTCAAAGGTATTTATCAAGCTATGGAATATCTGCCTTGGGGTAATAAAGAAGCGCTTGGAGAAATTACCGAGCGCCCTATAAACGTTGAAGGTAAAGATGTAATTATTTTAGGTGGCGGTGATACTGGCGCCGATTGCCTCGGAACAGCTATACGCCAAGGTGCTAAATCTGTCACGCAATTAGAAATTATGCCGCGACCAACTGATGAACGTCCTTCGAGTGCTCCGTGGCCGACGTATCCGATGATATTTAGAGTTTCCAGTGCGCACGAAGAGTTAGATAATCGAATCTTCTCAGTTAGTACAGAAGAATTCTTAGGCGATGCCGATGGCAATCTAAGAGCGTTAAAGATTGTTGAAACAGAGTTTAAAGATGGAAGGTTCTCACCAGTACCAGGAACAGAAAGAGAAATTCCTGCGCAATTTGCTTTCCTAGCCATGGGATTCACAGGTCCAGAACAAAACGCACTAATCGAGCAACTTGAAGTCGAACTCGATGATCGCGGAAACATTAAGCGCGATGCAAATTTTCAAACTACTTCTGAAGGAGTATTTGTTGCAGGAGATGCTGGACGTGGGCAATCACTTATCGTCTGGGCAATTGCTGAAGGTCGAAGTGCTGCTGCAGCAGTGGATGCATATCTAACAGATGAAAAATCTCAATTGCACGCACCAATTCTTCCTACATCTCGTCCGTTAGTTTTGTAGATAGACTGATGCCATGCGCCACGCGAAAATAGTTTGCACAATGGGTCCGGCAGTAGAAGCTGAAGGAAAAGTTGAAGAGTTAATCGCCGCTGGCATGAACATGGCGCGCCTTAATCTCTCACATGGTTCATACGCTGAACATCAAAGTCGAATGGATGCGGTTCGCAGCGCAGCAAAAAAAGCGGGAGTTCCCATTGCAGTTCTAGTTGATTTACAAGGCCCAAAGATTCGCCTGGCCCGTTTTGCAAATGGACCGCACGAATTATCCCGCGGTGATGTTTTTACGATTACTACTGATGAAATTGAAGGCACAAAAGATCGCGTTGGTACTACCTATAAGGGGTTGCCAGGGGATTGCAAAGCGGGAGATCGCATTCTTATTGATGATGGAAAAGTTACCGTTGAAGTTACATCTGTAACAAAGACAGATGTTGTCACAAAGGTGATTGAACCAGGAGCAGTAAGCAATAACAAAGGCATCAACTTGCCAGGTGTCGCAGTCTCTGTTCCAGCTCTTTCTGAAAAAGATATTGATGATCTGCGCTGGGGATTAAAAGCTGGTGCTGATTTCATCGCTCTCTCATTTGTTCGAAGTGCAAACGACATCACAGATGTTCATCGCATTATGGACGAAGAAGGAATACGCGTTCCAGTAATTGCTAAAATCGAAAAGCCACAAGCAGTTGCTAATCTCGAAGGAATCGTTGCTGCATTTGATGGCATCATGGTTGCTCGCGGAGATCTTGGTGTTGAGCTACCGATTGAAGATGTTCCACTTGTTCAAAAGCACTGCATCGAACTTGCTCGAAATGCGGCAAAACCTGTCATCGTTGCAACGCAGATGCTCGATTCAATGATTACTAACTCACGTCCAACTCGCGCAGAAGCAACAGATTGTGCCAATGCGGTTTTAGATGGCGCCGACGCGTTAATGCTCTCGGGGGAAACAAGCGTTGGTGAGTTCGCGATCGAAGCCGTAGAAACGATGGCGCGCATCATTGCCAAAACTGAAGAAGGCGGATTGGATCGCATCCGTCCAATAATTAATTCACCACGCACAAAAGGTGGAGCTATTACAAAAGCTGCTACTGAAGTAGGAGCAATCGTTGAAGCTAAATACTTAGTTGCTTTCACTCAAAGTGGTGACTCGGCTCGTCGTATGTCACGTCTTCGTTCACCAATTCCAATTTTGGCTCTTACTCCAGAAGTTGGGACTTACAACCGTCTGGCACTCACTTGGGGCGTCGAACCGATGATTACAGAGATGGTCAAGCACACAGATGACATGGTTAAGTTAGTAGATACAGTTTTGATTCAAAGCGGTCGAGCTAAAAAAGGCGAAAACGTAATGATCGTTGCGGGTTCACCTCCCGGTATTCCAGGATCAACGAATGCAATGCGTGTGCATATAGTTGGTGACGCCATCGCTGGCGTAGCCCCTGCTTATCGCTAAGCACGCTTACATTTTCTCCCACATCACTTTTTAGGGTTAGACTTTCACCGCGCCTCGGTACTCCAACGGTAGAGAGGGCAGTCTCAAACACTGCATAGTGTCGGTTCGAATCCGACTCGGGGCACATGAGCACAATACGAATTTTGGTCGCCGAAGATGAGGCACTAATTCGTATGGATTTAGTTGAAATGCTCACTGAATCTGGTTACGAAGTTATAGCGCAAGCAACTAATGGCGCAGAAGCAATTGAATTAGCAAAAGAACATAAGCCAGATTTGGCCATACTTGATGTAAAGATGCCTGTGCTAGATGGCATATCTGCTGCAGAAGAAATCATTTCTATCGCACCGGTTCTAATGCTTACAGCCTTTAGCCAAAAAGAACTCGTAGATCGCGCGCGAGATGCTGGAGTTATGGCTTACGTTGTTAAACCTTTCACCATTAACGATTTAATTCCTTCTATTGAAATTGCAATTAGCCGACATACTCAAATGAAATCTCTGGCAGATGAGGTAGCGGATTTACACGAACGATTAGAAACTCGTAAATTAGTTGACAGAGCTAAGGGAATCTTGATGCAAGCCCTCAATCTCTCAGAACCCGAAGCCTTCTCATGGATTCAAAGGGCCGCTATGGATAGGCGCCTGAGCATGAGGGCAGTGGCTGAAGCTGTCATCTCGCCTTCAGCGGTTCCAGACGTTAAATAATCCTTAAAAAGTAATAGTGTCGTGACCATTCACGCTCACTTTCGCCTTGTCCGAAGGCGCCCCTTGCCATTACCCTTCTCATCTCCCTGTCCCGGGACACAAGAACAGGAAAGGCAATACATGAAGAAGATCATCTCCGCTATTGCAACTGTTGCACTCGTTGTTGGAACAGCTGTTGCTGTTGCACCAGCAGCTAATGCAGCGTGCTCTGGCAAGCTAAAGATCGCATACCAAGGTCCACTTACAGGACCTGAAGCTGCTCTAGGTATCAACGAACTTAATGGTGTGAAGTTTGCACTTAAGAAGTTCCTAGACGCTAACAAGGGTGCAAACGTAGACCCAACAGTTTACGAAGTTGATGACCAAGGAGATCCAGCAGTAGCTGGTCCAATCGCTCCTAAGGTTGCAGCAGAAGAGTGTGTAGTTGCACTTGTTGGTCCAGCTTATTCAGGTGCTTCAAAGGTTTCACTACCTGTGTACCTATCAGCAGGACTTTCAATCATTACACCATCTGCTACAAACCCAACACTTCCATCTTTTAGTAAGTCAATCTTCCACCGTGCGGTGTTGACAGATGATTACCAGGGTCCAGCAGCAGCACGTTTGATCGTGTCAAAGAACAAGAACGCAAAGGTGTTCTTGGTTAACGACGCATCTGACTATGCAGTTGGTCTACAAAAGACTGTTGACATCACACTTGCTGGCCGCGTTGTCGGTAAGGATGTAACACCAACAGGTACAACAGACTTCACAGCAACAATTGCCAAAATCAAGAAGTCAAAGGCAACAGCTGTGTTCTACTCAGGTTACTTCTCACAAGCTGCAGTATTCGTAAAGCAGCTCCGTGACTCAGGTTCAAAGATCACTTTCGCATCTGGCGACGGAACACTTGATGATCAATTCATTAAGTTGGCACGTAAGGCAGCTGAAGGCGCTCTTCTAACAGCACCAGCTATCCCAATGGAAACAGCATCTCCTAAGCTCGCTAAGGAAATGGCTGCACTCGGTTGGAAGCCTGGCGTTTACACAACAGAGTCATACGATGCAGCTAACTTCTTCCTTGAAGCAATCAAGGCTGGAAACACTGATCGTGCAAGCATCAACAAGTACGTCTCTACAAAGTCACACAAGGGTCTTTCAAAGACACTTAAGTTTGACTCTGAAGGAGAAGTATCTGGCGCTGACGTCAATGGCTTCATCGTTAAGAACGGAAAACTTGTTCTTCTAGGTGCTATCAAGTAACTAGTAAGACAATAGTTCTTCTGTAAGATCGGTCGGAGTCGGTGAGCAATCACCGACTCCGACTCTTATAAGGATTGGGTGAGAAATGGATTTTGCACTCCTGCGTGATGCGTTTTGGGGGCTAACATTTGATGGTCTAGCACTTGGTGCAATTTACGCATTGATCTCACTGGGTTACACACTTGTTTATGGCGTTCTTCGCCTCATTAACTTTGCTCACTCCGAAGTATTTATGATCGGAACTTTCTCTGCTCTAGTTGCATCAGGCATTATGGGCGTCAAAGTTGAAGATGACCCACGCACAGGTTGGGGAATGATTTTCACACTCTTAGTGTGTTTAGTAGCTGCGATGTTGGCTTCAGGCATTACCGCAGTGCTTGTCGAAATTATTGCTTATCGCAGATTGCGTCAGAGAGGTGCAACCAAGCTTGCAACACTTATTTCTGCGATCGGTGTTTCAATCTCTCTCGTCGAGCTCTTCCGCATTATCACAGACTCCTTGCCACGCGAATTTCCTCGTATTATGGATAAGACATTCTTATTCTCATATGCGGGCGCAGACATCAGAAATGACAAAGTCATTGTGATTATTGCCGCGGGATTGATGATGTTTGCACTTGAGCGCTTTATTACTAAATCTCGATATGGAAAAGGTATTCGCGCCGTGTCTATGGATGAGAACACCTCAACTCTCATGGGCGTTAACATCAATAAAGTAATTACCGTAACATTCTTAGCAGGCGGCTTGATGGCTGGTGCTGCTGCGTTTTTCTACATTCTGGTCTATGAGAACACATCATTTAAAGTCGGTTTCTTCCTCGGTATTAGCGCATTTACCGCAGCAGTTCTCGGTGGCATTGGAAATCTAAAAGGCGCACTCTTCGGTGGTTTCGTTCTTGGTATTTTGGAGACTTACACAAGCGCAGTATTCGGAACTGCCTGGAAGGCTGTTATCTCATTCTTAATTTTGGTCTTGGTGCTTCTAATTAAACCAACAGGTTTATTTGGAGAGTCTATTCAGCAGGCGAGAGTCTAATGGCCGACAAAAAACTCCGCTTTAATATTCGCGATCACGCAGCTACGTACTGGGAAAACTCTCCAAAGTGGCGTCGAGTTTCATTGTCAATTGCTTTTATTGCCTTCTTCTATGCGCTTCCATTTTTAAATAACCCATTGGTAAATACGCCGGGCTCAGATTTCCAATCTGTTCTCTTCTATCCAGTAGGCATGTATGTATTGATGGCTATTGGTCTAAACATTGTTGTTGGAAAGAGCGGGCTTCTTGATTTGGGTTACGTCGCATTCTTTGCAATTGGTGCGTATACGATGGCAATTCTTGTAACTCACACCGCTCTTAACTTCTGGGAAATTCTTCCAATCGGTATCGCACTTTCAATGG
>JAPOHK010000147.1 GCA_029979485.1 Candidatus Planktophila limnetica | reverse complement strand
CAATGTTTCCAAGACCCAATACCGCAGAACCGTCGGTGACTACGGCGACTGTATTTCGCTTAATAGTTAGGCGCCGTGCATCTGCTGGGTCATCAGCAATTGCTTGGCAGATGCGAGCAACACCTGGTGTGTATGCACGAGATAAATCATCACGGGTTTTTAATGGCACTTTGGATTGAACTTCTAGTTTTCCACCCAAGTGCAATAGGAATGTGCGATCTGAAACTTTACGAACCACTAAACCTTTGTGTGCACGAATCGCAGTGGTGATTTGATCTGCATGATCAGCATCAACGGTGTCACACGTTACGTCGATAACAACTTTTTCTAATAAAGATTCAACAACGTCCAAAGCAGTAATTGTTGCTCCAGCATCTGTAATTGCAGCTGTTATAAGCGCAACAGGTTGAAGTGCGGGAGAACCTTCAACACGAATTGTTATGCCATAGCCAGGACTTGTGGATGCCATCTATACAACTCCGTACAAGCGATCGCCAGCATCTCCAAGACCAGGAACGATGTAACCATGTTCATTTAATTTTTCATCAAGTGCGCCAGTAACGACAGTAATTGGAATCTTTGTGTTGGCAAATGCGCGCTCCATTGTTGCAATTCCCTCTGGGGCAGCAAGGATGCAGATTGCGGTGATTTCTGTTGCGCCACGTTCGATTAAATAATTAAGTGCTGCAACTAAAGTTCCACCAGTTGCGAGCATTGGATCAAGTACAAAGCAGTGACGACCGGAGAGATCATCTGGAAGTCGGTTGGCGTATGTACTTGCTTGCAGAGTTTTTTCATCGCGCACCATTCCGAGAAAACCAACTTCGGCGTTTGGCACAAGGCGTGACATTCCTTCGAGCATTCCAAGTCCTGCGCGCAAAATTGGCACAACGATTGGGCGAGGAGTCGCCATCTTTAGACCCTCTGTCTCTGTGACAGGAGTTTTGATCTTTACTTTTACTGTCTGCACATCGCGCGTAGCTTCGTATGCCAGAAGCGTTACGAGTTCTTCAACGAGGTGTCGAAATGTTGGCGAATCAGTTCTTTCGTCACGCAAAACGGTCAATTTGTGCGAAATCAGCGGGTGGTTGGCGACGTGAACTTTCATGTTCCCTAGCGTACAGGGCTTTTATTCTCTTGAAATGAGTGTAAGGATGCTCTTGTACTTTTCGGTAGTACTTTTCGATGCGGGGAAGGTGAGATATGGAACAAATTAGTAACTCACATCTCATTAACGACGTAGACATCGCCGTCGCTGCCTGGCACGAAGATGGCCGATGGACGTTGGCACTGCTTCCAGATGCACACGACCTCGCACAGATAATTGATCGCCTTAAATCACAACAGACAAACGGCGGCGCAATTGCTCTAATCGCAATTGATGAAGAGTTCTTTATGTTAATTCGAGTTCTTGGTTCTCACATCACAATGTTTTTAAGTGATGTCACATGTGCACTTGATTATGCAGTGGCCTCAGATTTCTTAGAGATAAATGACATTGATATGCCAGAAGAAGACGATGATCCATTTCCGGTTGGCTATCTAGATATATTTGCAGACCTTGGAATGAATCATATGGAGATGGCCGCACTCTGTGATGACGCCGAATTATTTCCAGACGAACAACTCGAAGCGATTGCTAGCCGTTTAGGTTTTGGCGATCAGTTTGCTGAGTTATTAGAACTGTGACATCAATTGAATTAATGCGCGAAGCAATTGCTATTGCGCAACAAAGTCTTGCATCCAATGATGTCCCAGTCGGTGCACTCATTGTTGACCCTGACGGCAAAATAATTGCAACGGGCACAAATGAACGAGAAGCGAAGTCAGATCCAACTGCGCACGCAGAAATCGTTGCGATGCGAAAAGCTGCAACAAATGGATGGCGTTTAGATAACCACACACTCGTTGTCACCCTCGAACCATGCGCAATGTGTGCTGGTGCAATTGCGCAAGCGCGCATCTCTAAAGTGATCTTCGGTGCATGGGATGAGAAAGCTGGCGCTGTTGGTTCGGTTTGGGATGTATTACGCGATCCGCGCGCTATTCACCGAGTTGAAGTTGAATCAGGTGTCTTACAAAAAGAGTGTGCAGCTCTGTTAAGCGAGTTTTTCCGCTCAGACCAATAGTTCATATGAAGGATTAAGAATCTTTAGCGCACCATTTTCTTCGCCAACCATTCCCTCTGCACGCAACTCAGATCCCACTTCAAGTCCTGCAATTTCGCGACGGCCTAAGAATTGAAGTGTGATTCCACCGCTCTCATCCCACAATTCAATTTCAAGTACAGGAGCAGCGCTACTTGGCGCAGGTTTAATCGAGGTTACTTTTCCTTGCACATGCGCACGTTTTCTCCACTGCACTGATCCAATGGGAGTCACATCTTCTGCATAGTGACTAATTGGTCCAGCAGATACAGGAGCTGCAACCGTCGTCACTTTTTTAGTCTCTTGCACTGGTTTTTCCATAACTAACGGT
>JAPOHK010000041.1 GCA_029979485.1 Candidatus Planktophila limnetica | reverse complement strand
GTGGCTTCACTTCTAGGAAAGACTGAATATGGAATTCCACGTGTGGTCGCACGAATTAATCATCCAAAGAATGAGTGGTTATTCGATAGCTCTTGGGGTGTCGATGTTGCCGTGTCTACACCTCGAATTATTTCAGCATTAGTTGAAGAAGCGGTGAGCGTGGGAGATGTCGTGCGACTCTTCTCATTTAGAAAAGGTCAAGCAAACTTAGTCGAACTTACTCTGCCTGATAACTCTTCGTGCATTGGTAAAACTGTAGAAGAAATTCAATTACCAGATAACGCATCCCTTGCAGCAATCGTGCGTGATGGACAAGTTATAGCGTGTTCTGCTCATGATGTTTTTGCAGCGGGAGATGAATTACTCTTTGTTGCATCCGCTGCTGCTGAAGCTCAGATTAAAGCTTGTTTCATTCAGAGCTAATCTTCTGCTTTAACGCTCGGAACTTTCTTAATTATCAACCAGGATCCCCACGCTGCTGCTGCAAAAAGTGGATAACCCATAGCCAAATTAACGCTGCCTAATAAATTGAGATTCTCTGGCCCACTTAAGTAAATTGGAACTTGCACGAGTAAGCGAATATAAAACATTGCCACCCACAACCATCCTGCGCGTATGTAAGCCTTCTTGCGTTGCGGATGTTTACGCCATGTGAGGTTTTCACCAAGAATTGGACCAAGCACCAAACCAAGAATTGGCCATCCAACGAGGTTGGCAATTAGATAAATTGTTCCATAAACCAAATTAGTTAAAAATTTAGGTAAGAAAAAATCAGTTGCATTTCCAGTGCGATTTGCGAGATAAGCGCAAAAAGCGACACCAATAAAGCCGGAAATGACGTGTTGAATAGTGTCTTTCTTTGCCAAGCGAATAATTGTTAAGAGAGCCGATGTTGCAACAGCTGCATAGAGAGCAGTCCGTAAATCATCTGCCAGGTTGAAAACGATTAAGAAAAGAATTGAAGGCAGACCGGAATCAATCAAACCTTTTTTGCCACCTAACGCGTTAACAACTTTGGCGCGATCTTCGTTTTCTTGACTCATGTCCGTCCCGTCGATCCAAATCCATCAGTGCCACGACCCGAGCCAGGCAGCTCTTCTACTTCAACAAACTTGACACGTTCTACTTGTTGAATTACAAGTTGTGCAACTCGATCACCACGCTTAAATGAAACTGATTCTTTTGGATCGTGATTAATAAGGATCAGTTTTAATTCGCCTCTGTAACCAGCATCAACGGTTCCAGGTGAATTCACCATTGTTACGCCGTGCTTGATTGCCAAACCTGAGCGAGGATGCACTAAAGCAACGTAACCATCGGGCAATGCAATGGATATTCCTGTTGGTACCAATGCTCGCTCACCTGGCGCCAAAGTAATATCGATCGCAGAAACGATATCTGCGCCCGCATCTCCACCTTTTGCATAATTGGGCAAGGGCACACCTGGGTCAAGACGTTTAATCAAAACTTGTACGCTCATGGGTTGATATTAAAATTCGGGTCAACGAATGCCAAAACTTCAGGCGTTTTAGCAATGGCTTCTAAATATTCTGCTGGTGCATTTTGCAAGAAATGGCTCATAGGTACAATCACAAATAGTGCCGCGGCTCGCACTGCAACTTCACCATCCGCAGAATTTAAGCGACCAATAGCTGAACAATAAACTTTTCGGCTTACCTGACAAGTTATCTCAGCGGATATAAATAGTTTTGATCCCATAGGCACGGGCTTTAAAAAATCTGTTTCTAGACGTGCAGTTACTGCAGGTGCGCGTAGTAGCCACATTAACTTTCCAAGCGCTTCGTCAAAAGCCAGAGAAAGTAATCCACCATGCGCAAGCCCGGGTGCACCTTGATGATTTTCTGAAACTACAAACTCGGCGGTGATATTCATTGCATCGCCAACGTGAGCAACAAGATGCAGTCCAGTTGGATGTTTTTCTCCACATCCAAAACAATGTGCAAAATGAGATGGAATTTTTGTACCTGTTGCAGGAGCTTCAGGATGGCGCTCTGGAATTATGGCTCCATCCGGGGGCGTTGTACTTGCAATTCGGCTCATGCAATTAGTTTACTGCGTTAGCGAGTCAATACTTAATGAGGTAGCGTGACTCCCGTGCGATTTCGCGAAGTTATTGCTCCTCCAGTCTGGCTTTTAGCCTTTATCTACTTCCTGTTTTCATCAATCAGCATCTCGTTATGGGCAGCGCTAGGAAATACCCCAGCACTCTGGTGCCAAATTATTCTGACTTTCGCATTGATTTATATCGCTATACGTTCTCGAATGGTTATTGAAATAGACGAGAAAGAATTGAGAATCAATACAGCTCACATAGAGCTTAAGTATCTTGGCGAAGCTAAAATTCTGGATACGCAATCAATGCGTTACGCACGTGGACGAGATGCCGATCCTTCAGCATTCTTAGCAATCAGATTTTGGACTTCCCGCGGAGTTTTGGTACGGGTTAAGGATTCGAGAGACACCACGCCGTATTGGCTAATCTCATCCAGACGTGGTGAAGAGTTAGCAAAAGCGATTGGTTAAGCGCACTCTTTACAGATTGCTTTTGCGCCCTCACCTTTAGATAGCTGTGTAATGTGGTGAACCAAGAAACAACGTGAGCATGTGAACTCGTCTACTTGTTTTGGAACAACTCGCACTGCAAGTTCTTCGCCAGATAAATCTGCACCAGGAAGCTCTAGGTTCTCAGCAGCTTCTGCTTCATCGACATCGATCTGGCCGGATTGAGCATCTACTCGCTTTGCCTTTAACTCTTCTAACGACTCTTCGTGGAGTTCTTCATCGGTCTTTCTGGGGGTGTCGTAATCCGTTGCCACTGCTCTCACCTACCTTCACTGAACTCGTCGGTTATTTACTGAACGGGCGCATAATCGCCTATTTCAGGGGTTACTGCCTGTTACAACACGCCGAGAAGGGTATTTATTCCTGCATGGTTTGAATCTGACGGGCTAATCCCCCATCAACACGTGCATGTATCGCAGTTCCTTCAGCTACGTATTCTTCGCTCAAAATTTCACCATGTTCGTGAATGGCACTAATTAGATCACCTCTGTTGTACGGAATAACAACGTCAACTTCAATTTTCGGTCTTGGTAAAGTTTTTTCAATTGCATGAATAAGCGCTTCAATTCCGAACCCTGTTTTAACTGAAATCGCATAACTATTTGGTTCCTTGCGCAAAATATCCATTAGAACTTCTTGATCTGCAACATCTGCTTTATTGATCGCAATAATCTCTGGAACTTCTTGGGCTCCAATTTCATTAAAAACTGTGCGCACAGCGCGAATCTGTTCGAAAGGATCCGCATGTGAACCATCTACTACGTGAACAATCACATCAGCATCAGAAACTTCTTCTAATGTTGATTTAAATGCATCGACTAATTGGTGTGGAAGGTGGCGAACAAATCCGACGGTATCAGTCAGTGTGTACACACGCCCATCGCCTGTGTGGGTTTTACGTACCGTTGGATCAAGAGTCGCGAATAAAGCATTTTGCACCAACACTCCTGCGCCGGTTAATTTATTGAGTAACGATGATTTTCCTGCATTTGTGTATCCAGCGATAGCAACGGAGGCGACGTTATTTCGTCTACGCTCTTGACGTTTGGTGTCGCGAGAAATTTTCATCTCCGCAATTTCGCGGCGAAGTTTGGCCATCTTGTCTCGAATACGTCTGCGGTCGGTTTCAATCTTTGTTTCGCCGGGACCACGTCCACCGATACCTGCACCACCAGCTGCACGACCACCAACTTGGCGAGAAAGAGATTCACCCCAACCACGCAATCGTGGAAGCAAATATGAAATCTGAGCTAATTCAACCTGCGCCTTACCTTCCTTACTCTTTGCATGTTGGGCAAAAATATCAAGAATTAAAGCGGTGCGATCAACAACTTTAACTTTAAGTTTTCCTTCAAGTTGTTGTAATTGAGATGGCGACAGTTCTCCATCGCAAATAACTGTATCTGCCCCACTCGATGCAACTACATTTCGTAGTTCTTGCACTTTTCCTGAACCTATATATGTTGCTGGATCTGGTTTATCACGACGCTGGATGAATCCATCTAAAACTTCAGATCCTGCAGTTTGTGCCAAGGCTTTTAACTCATCGAGTGAGTTCTCGGCCATCTCCGCTGTGCCTTCTGTCCAAACACCAATTAAAATCACTCTCTCTAATTGGAGTTCTCGATACTCAGCATCTGAAATATCTTGTAGCTGTGTTGAAAAACCTTTAACTCTTCGAAGAGCCGCACGATCTGAGACTTCAGATTGTGATGACGCTTCTAAATCATCCTGGTCGGCATCGTAATCTGCAGTTACGCGGGCACTTTCACGCAAGAGCGCTTCAAATGCATCTTCACTTCTATCAACTGGCGATTCTTTACTCATTTAAAAAAACTTGGCCAAATCTACTTCTTTAACTAATTCAGCAGGTCCTATCAGTGTTGCATTTGAATGTCCGTCAATTTCTACTTCAAGGCGTCCACCTGGTGGATAAATAATCCACTTAGCTGGCAAGCTCTTGTTTTTCTTTAGCGTTGCAGCCAATGCGACAGCGCATGTTCCGGTTCCGCATGACTGGGTTTCGCCACTTCCCCGTTCAAAAACTCGCATCTTCAACTCTGAATCGCTAATGAATTCTACAAATTCAACATTGACGCCTTCGGGATAACTCTCTTTTGGGCGAACAATTGGAGCATCTACGAGTTCGCCAACCAAATTTAAATCTTCTACAAAAACTACAGCGTGCGGATTACCGACGCTGATGTTAAAACCATTCCAAATATGTCCATTCTGGGAGGCGGTAATCTCTTCAGATTCGTCTTGAACCTTGCCCATATTTACAGAGATGTCTCCTTGAGCCGGAACACGTAAATGCTTAATTCCATCTCTTGTATTTATCGCAAATATTCCTTCGTCTTGGTGACCGTGAACCACTAAGTACTTGGCCATAACTCGAATACCGTTGCCACACATTTCGGCAATAGAACCATCTGAATTTCTGTAATCCATAAACCATTTGCCATCACGTTTAAGGATGCGAATTAGTCCATCTGCACCAATTCCGCTTTCTCTGTTGCAGATTGCTTGCGTTTGAGCAGTTGTCACGGATTGCTGATCATCTGGATCAAAAATTATTACAAAGTCATTGTGAGTGCCGTGTCCGTATGTTGCTTGAATTGACTTTGCAGTATTCATATAGAAGTTAGTTTAGTAGTTCTTTATCGTTACAGGGATTCCAAAATACTTTCCAGACGTGACTGACGCGGTGAAATCCACTTAATTCGAGCATCGCGTGAAAACCAGGTTTCCTGACGTCTGGCATATTGGCGTGTTGCTCGTTTAGTTTCTTCGATCGCTGCATCAAGTGAGATTTCGCCCTTCAGGTGAGAAATTACCTGGGCATAGCCCAAAGCTCTCTGCGCTGTACGACCTTCAAGTAATCCCGCATTCATTAAATTTTGAACTTCTGCAACTAAACCTTGCTCAAACATTGTATTTACTCGTTCGTCAATTTTTTCTGACAATAATTCTCGATCCATAACCAAGCCAAATTGACGAGCATTCGGATATCTGATGCTCTCTTCTCTAGGTAAATTAGCTGTAAATGGCTGGCCAGTAATTTCAATAACTTCTAATGCCCGGATAATTCTTCGAAGATTTGCGCGATCTATAGCAAGAGCTGCTGCTGGATCTAATTTTTCTAAGCGTGCGAACATCGCATCTATTCCAAGATCTTCGGCTTCCTTATTTAATGTGTGTCTAACCATTGGATCGGTATCGGGAAAATTGAGTTCATCTATTACGGCTTTTATGTATAAACCTGTCCCACCAACCATCACAACGCTTTTCCCGCGTGAATGTATTTCATCTATCGCATCGCGTGCGGCACTCTGATACCAAGCAACTGTTGAATCTTGATTAACATCTAATACATCCAACATGTGATGAGATATACCTTGGCGCTCATCCAGAGTTATTTTTGCAGTACCAATATCCATCCCCCGGTACACCTGCATCGAATCTGCATTGATAACTTCTGCATCAATGGCTTGAGCCAAAGCAATACTTAAGGCGCTTTTTCCCGTAGCGGTAGCGCCTGCAATAACAATGAGTTTCATGCCCGCACTGTTGGAATCCCAAGTGAAACTCCAGAAGATTTTTTCTCAACTGTTCGCAACTCGTGTGCGTCTCCCCCACGCGTTGCAATTGTATGCAACTCTTCACCAATCAAATAATGAGCAGAAGCATCGGTAATTTGAACATCCACGAAGTCCCCAGCGCGAGCATTACTCGAATCTGCAAAGTGGACTAATCGGAAATCTTCACTCTTGCCGGTCAATCGAGACTCTCGAGCATCACGCCTGCCTTCATATTCTCCAACTAAGACTCGCATCTTTTTTCCAATTGCATTTTTGTTAACACCTAAAGAAATTAGTTGTTGATGTTCGTGTAGCCGGGTGTATCGCTCCCCAACCACGGCAGCTGAGATTTGATCAGGCATCGTGGCCGCGGGTGTTCCTGGACGAATTGAATATTGATATGTGTATGCGGCAGCAAACTGTGCTTCTGTACACAAATCTAATGTTGCTTGGAAATCTTCTTCAGTTTCACCAGGAAAACCTACGATTATGTCTGTTGTAATTGATGCATATGGAATAGCGCTGCGAACATTTTCTAGAATCTTTGAATAGCGATCACTTCTGTATGAACGACGCATGCTCTGCAGTATTCGATCTGATCCAGATTGCAATGGCATATGAAGATGTGGCATAACGTTATGGGTTTCTGCCATTGCTTCGATGACATCATCTGTGAAATCACGCGGGTGCGGAGACATAAATCGGACTCGCTCGAGACCATCTATTTCTCCACACTTGCGGAGTAGTTTTGCAAAAGCTTGTCTGTCACCAAAGTCGACTCCGTAGGCATTAACGTTTTGTCCAAGCAAGGTAATTTCGATGACACCTTGCGCGACTAGAGCACGAATCTCTCGCAGAATTTCATCTTCGCTTCGATCTTTTTCGATTCCGCGAAGGGTTGGAACTATGCAAAAAGTGCAGGTGTTATTGCAACCAACTGAGATAGATACCCACGCTGAAAAAGCTGATAATCGTCGCGCTGGAAGCGCTGATGGAAAGTGTTCTAGTGCTTCCTTAATTTCGATTTGTGCTTCTTCTTCAATCCTTGCACGTTCTAATAAAGCAGGAAGTGATCCAACGTTATGTGTTCCAAAGACAACATCAACATACGGTGCTTTCTTTAAGATTATTGATTGATCTTTTTGTGCCAAACATCCGCCTACTGCAATTTGCATACCTGGATTTAGTTTTTTGATTGGTGCCAAAAAACTCAAGTTTCCATAGAGTTTGTTATCGGCATTCT
>JAPOHK010000003.1 GCA_029979485.1 Candidatus Planktophila limnetica | reverse complement strand
AGCACATAGAAGAAGCAGGGATCCACTCCGGAGATAGTGCTTGTGTACTACCTGCTATGTCTCTAACTCGCGATCAAATTGCTGCGATAAAAACAGCTACAACAAAAATTGCTAAGGCTGTCGGTGTTCTAGGATTGATAAATATTCAATTTGCCATGAGTGATTCTCAATTATTCGTTTTGGAAGCCAATCCTCGAGCATCTCGAACAGTTCCATTTGTAAGTAAGGCAACAGGTGTTCCACTGGCAAAAGCTGCAGCGCGTATAGCTGTTGGTGTATCAATCACGCAATTGCGTGAAGAGGGGTTATTACCTCGACATGGTGATGGAATTGCTAGGGGTATTTCAGTAAAGGAAGCTGTTCTGCCTTGGAACAGATTTCGTAGAACTGATGGTCGCGGAGTTGATGCGGTACTTGGTCCAGAAATGCGCTCTACCGGTGAAGTAATGGGAATATCAAACTCATTTGGACAAAGTTACGCCAAGTCACAGATCAGTGCATTTGGCGCACTTCCTAAGAATGGAACAGTATTTGTAAGTTTGGCAGATAAGGACAAGGCGCAGGGAATTCAAGCAGCGCATGATCTTTCGCGTATTGGATTTCGAATTCTTGCTACCGGCGGTACCGCCGACGCGCTAGCAGTAAAACAAATACCTTGTACTCGTGTTCGCAAACATTCAGAAGGTACGGGTCCTCTTGGAGAGAAAACTATTGTCGAACTGATTAATTCTGGAGAAATTGATTTGATCATCAATACTCCAGTAGGGCGCGGAACCCGTCAAGATGGTTGGCTTATTCGCACCGCCGCTGTTCAAAGATCAGTACCGTGCATCACAACAACAGCAGGATTTAAGGCGGCCGTTGAAGGCATAAAATCATTGCAACGTGAAGAGTTATCAATACGTTCTATTCAGAGTTGGTTGGCGTAAGTATGTCACCAATCAACAAATTCTCAGGTCGAATGATTGCAACCGTTGTGTCGAACAAGCGAGTAGGTCAGTATCATCAGATACTTTTAAATGTTGGCGAAATGGTTAACAACTGTAAGCCCGGAAACTTCGTCGCTATCAAAGTCGGTGGAGAAAACGCGAAGATGATTCTTCGCAGAGCCTTTGCCATTTCACGGGTTTCATTAACGGGTCCATACGGCGGATCCATGGAATTGATCGTGGCTCCATTCGGTCAAGGCAGCAAGTGGCTGTGTTCGCAAGATGAAGGTTCAGAAATTGATTTAATTGCGCCACTTGGAACCGCTTTTGGTATTCCCACACAACCAGTGCGAGCTCTTTTAGTTGGTGGTGGTTATGGTTCTGCTCCACTATTCGGACTGGCCGAAGTACTAAAAAATCGTGGATGCCGTGTAGATATGTATTTAGGCGCGAGCACGGGTGGAAAAATCTATGCGCCCATGGAGGGTAAGCGATCAGTAAACGTTCTTCGTATTTATACAGAGGATGGATCGATGGGAGAACGCGGTCGCGTAACAGAACCCATTCCAACTCTGATAGCTGATGGTTTAGTTGACGTGATTTATTCATGTGGGCCTATGCCTATGTTGCGCGCTATTTCTGAAATAGTGGCCGGAAGTGATGTTGTACATCAATGCGCAGTGGAGGAATCAATGGCGTGCGGCGTGGGTATTTGCATGACGTGTGTACTTCCTGTGGCCGATGCTGACGGTAATGTCTCGATGAGACGATCTTGTATTGATGGTCCTGTAATGGATGGAGCCAACGTTGCTTGGGATCTAGTAGGCAAGGTTCCAGAGGTATTTCCATGATTGATTTATCAACGACGCTTGGTAACGCATGGTTTCCCTCTCCTTTGTTTACAGCTAGTGGTTGTGCAAGTTCGGGTAAAGAGTTAGCGCAATTCATAGATTTGCGTGAGATTGGTGCGGTTGTAACTAAATCAGTAATGAGTAAACCTCGACATGGTCGTCCAACGCCGCGCATTGCAGAAACACCAAGCGGGATGATTAATTCGATAGGTTTACAAGGCCCTGGAATTGATCAATTTTTAGCACAGGATTTGCCTTGGTTAGTTAGTCAAAAAGCTCGCGTCATAGTTTCGATAGCAGGTGAAACTGTTGAAGAGTACGCAACTTTGGCTCGAAAAGTGAGATCAGCCCCTGGAATTAGTGCTTTAGAAGTAAATATCTCCTGCCCGAATGTTGAAAATCGCGGTTTAGTTTTTGCGTGTGACCCAGATGCGTCTCGTAGAGTTATCGATGGCGTACGCAAAACTTTAGGAGGAGAGCTACCAATAATTGCAAAACTATCTCCAGATGTAACTGATTTGGTGTCGATTGCAAAGGGAGTCGTGGATGCCGGTGCTGACGGGTTAGCGCTGATTAATACCGTTTTGTCCATGGTTATTAATTTAGAAACGATGCGGCCACATTTAGGCGCAAAGACCGGAGGATTATCTGGTCCAGCTATCAGACCGATTGCTGTTCGCGCCATTTACCAAGTGCACGAAGCATTGCCTACTGTTCCAATTTTGGGAATGGGTGGTGTTGCAACAGGAAGAGATGCTTTGGAACTGATCCTTGCTGGCGCAAAAGGCGTATCTGTAGGAACAGCGTCATTTGGAGATCCAGCGGCAATCATTTCTATTCAAAATGAGTTGAAAGAGTTGTTAAAAGTTCGTGAATTTACTTCAGTTGCTCAAGCAGTTGGCTATGCGCATCGACCAGTGGAAGATATTGATACCCGACATGAACAATAAAGCTCCAATCATTCTTGCGGTAGATACCTCTGATTTAGAATTGGCAAAATCATGGATCTCTCATACTGCAGAATATGTCAGTGTTTATAAATTAGGATTGGAATTCTTTCTTAATTTCGGACCTAATGGAATACGCGCGATTACCGAGAACTCGGATGCAAAGATTTTTCTAGATCTAAAACTGCACGATATTCCTAACACTGTGGCTCACGCGGCAAGAAGTGCGGCAACCTTAAACCCATTCTTTCTTACGGTTCATGCTAGCGGTGGTAGTGCAATGATTAAGGCAGCCGTAGAAGCAGCGCCACAAACACATGTAACAGCGGTGACTATTTTGACGTCAATGTCAGAAGAAGATGTCAAAGCTGTGGGGTTCAAAGCAGATTCTGTAAATGCTGCTACTAAACTTGCCGAATTAGCTGTTAATGCAGGTGCTCGCGCAATCGTATGTTCACCATTAGAAACCAAAACGATTCGCAACGCTGTTGGGGATGAGACAATAATTATTACGCCAGGTGTGCGTCCTATTTCGATGGTTGGTAAAGATGATCAGAGTCGAACTATGACGCCTTCGGCTGCGATAGCAGCGGGCGCTAATTACGTTGTTATAGGTAGACCAATCACCAGCGCGTGGGAACCGGATGGCGTAAAAATTGGCAAGCGCGCCCAAGAGATAGCGAGTGAAATACTTAATTCTTAAATTCATATTTTTGCACTAGATTATGTACATGGGAATGCCGCCTCAATTAAGTGCTGAAGAGAGGAACGCGGCACTAGAAAAAGCAAAGCATTCTCGTCAGGTTCGCTCTGTAGTAAAAGTTAGGGTCAAATCAGGAGAGTTATCTCTAGCGGACGTTTTCAAGTTAGCTGATACCGATCCTATTGTCGGAAAAATGCGTGTTGCTGAATTATTGGCAGCACTCAGCGGAGTTGGAAAAATTCGTGCGAACTTAATTATGGAGCGACTAAATATTTCTTCAACTAGGCGCATACAAGGTTTAGGAAAACATCAAATTGCGGCATTGATTTCTGAATTTGTTCCATCTATTTCGCGCGGAAAACTTGTTGTACTTTCAGGACCTGGGGGAGTAGGCAAAAGTACTATCGCCGCTTATGTTCGAAAGCATAAGAGTTTTTGGGTAAGTGTTTCTTCTACAACTCGAAAGCCACGTCCTAATGAGAAAAATGGAGTTGACTATTTCTTCCTCACGGATCAAGAGTTTGATGAAGAGATTGCGCGCAATCATTTTTTGGAATGGGCGCATTTTGCTGGTTCTAGGTATGGAACCCCACGTGAACCTGTTGAGAGGGTTTTAGCTTCAGGGGCAAATGTTCTGTTGGAAATTGAAATCGAAGGAGCCAAACAAGTGAAGGCTCAAACTCCTGAAGCGATCTTGGTTTTCTTAGAACCACCGTCTTGGGAAGAATTAGTGTCGCGACTGGAAAAACGAGCAACAGATTCAGAGCAAAGGCGGGCAGAAAGGCTCGCTCTGGCTCAAGAAGAGCTAGCCGCCGCCTCGTTTTTCGATCATCGTCTCGTAAATGACCAGGTCGAGAACGTAGTTAAGAAACTGTTATCCTTGGCTTCTGCCCACTAGGGCCATTCACGAAAAACGCATGTACTGAGGAGTTAAACAATGGACGGAATTACTAATCCACCTATTGATGAATTGCTAGATAAGAGCGGTTCAAAATATAGCCTCGTACTCTATGCAGCTAAGCGCGCTCGTCAGATCAATGCTTATTACTCTCAATTAGGCGAGGGTCTTCTTGAATATGTTGGACCACTCGTTGAAACGCATGTGCACGAAAAGCCTTTATCTATTGCTTTGCGTGAAATCAACGAAGGTCTTCTTTCAATCGAAAATCTCGAACCAACCGCTTAATCCGAGCTTATGAGCGGTGCCAAGCGAGAAATTGTTCTCGGAGTTGGTGGCGGAATCGCAGCGTACAAAGCTTGCGATTTATTACGTCGGCTCCAAGATTTAAATTTTTCTGTAACCGTTGTTCCAACGCCATCGAGTTTGAACTTTGTTGGAACGGCAACATGGGAAGCTCTTTCCGGTCGAAGTGTGAGTACGGAAGTCTGGCAAGATGTTGAAAAGGTGAAACACGTTTCATTAGCCGATCAATCTGATGCAATCATAATTGCTCCAACAACAGCTGATCTTCTTGCCCGCTTAGTTCAAGGTAGGGCTGATGATCTTCTGACGAATGTTGTTTGCGCAAGCTCGAAACCTAAATTCCTTGTTCCTGCAATGCATCCACAAATGTGGCTTAATCCAACGACTCAAGCGAATGTTGAAATTCTGCGTTCACGTGGATTTGCGGTTATGCAACCAGCAACAGGACGTCTCACCGGTGAAGATTCTGGCGTAGGAAGGTTTCCTGATACAAATGAGATTATTGCTGCATTTCTTGAGCATATTGGGTCGACGCAAGATTTAGTTGGTAAAAAAATTCTTATTTCCGCAGGCGGAACAAGAGAAGCAATTGATCCAGTTCGCTACATCGGTAACCGCAGTTCCGGTAAACAAGGGCAGGCTCTAGCAATCGAGGCTCGAAATCGAGGCGCCCTTGTAACCATGGTTCTTGCCAACTCTGACGCTAGCGAATTAGCAGGAGTCAAAACACTCAAAGTAGAAACTGCTGCAGAGATGCATAGCGCTTTGTTGGCTAACATGCAGGATAGTGATGTTTTGATAATGGCAGCTGCGGTTTCAGACGCAAGACCAACTTCAGTAGCGACAGAGAAGATCAAGAAGAATGATTTAAATTCCATCGATTTGGTATCAAATTTAGACATACTCAAAGATCTGAGTACATCCGCGAATGATTCGCAGGTGATTGTGGGATTCGCGGCAGAAACTTCGAACTTAGAGGAGTTAGGTAAGGCAAAACTTCTATCAAAGGAACTTGATCTTATCTACGTAAATGATGTTTCCAATGGAGCTGTCTTTGCCTCCGATGAAAGTGCAGGATATTTGATAAGCGCCGATGGCGAGAGCACCTACATTGAGCAGACTTCCAAGGCCAAAATTGCAAAATATATTTTAGATAAGGTCGTTTCTAGGTTAGGTTATGCCAATGGCTAAGAGACTATTTACTTCCGAATCCGTAACAGAAGGTCATCCCGACAAAATTGCAGATCAGATTTCTGATGCAATTCTGGATTCATTAATCGGTCAAGACAAGAAATCTAGAGTGGCTGTAGAGACACTCATCACAACTGGTCAAGTTCATGTAGCGGGCGAAGTGACAACAGATGCTTATGCCGATGTCACTGGAATTATTAGAGAAACTGTATTGAATATTGGTTATGACTCTTCAGTTAAGGGATTTGATGGAAATTCTTGCGGTGTTTCAGTTTCTATTGGTCAGCAATCACAAGATATTGCTCAAGGCGTAGATGATGCTTATGAAAATCGCGTCGCTTCATCAGTTGATCCACTAGATTTGCAGGGAGCTGGAGATCAAGGATTGATGTTTGGTTACGCTTGTGATGATACAAAAGAATTAATGCCTTTACCTATTTGGCTTGCCCATGAATTGGCAGCCCAACTATCTAAAGTACGAAAGTCAGGCGCGTTGCCGTATCTTCGCCCAGATGGAAAGACGCAAGTAACTATTGAATACGAAGGCGATAAAGCAGTTGCTCTCAATACGGTTGTTATTTCTTCTCAACACAGCGAAGAAGTTTCGGTTGAAAAGCAGTTAACTCCTGAAATTATTGAACAAGTTATCAATCCAATTCTTGCAAAAATAGATCTGCCAAAAAATGATCTGCGTATACTTATAAATCCAACTGGTCGATTCGTTATCGGTGGCCCAATGGGTGACGCTGGATTAACTGGTCGTAAGATTATTGTGGATACATACGGCGGTATGGCACGCCATGGCGGTGGTGCATTTAGCGGCAAAGATCCGTCGAAAGTGGATCGATCTGCAGCGTACGCAATGCGATGGGTAGCTAAGAATGTTGTAGCAGCCGGTTTTGCACGTCGCTGTGAAGTGCAAGTTGCATACGCAATTGGAAAAGCTCAACCAGTTGGTCTTTTTGTTGAAACTTTCGGAACAGAAAGTTTTCCAATAAGTAAAATTCAAGATGCAGTTCTGCAAGTCTTTGATTTACGTCCAGCTGCAATCATCCGGGATCTAGACTTACTTCGTCCTATTTATTCAAAGACCAGCGCATATGGTCACTTCGGTCGTGAATTGAAGGAATTTACGTGGGAGTCAACAAGTCGCGTAGACGCTTTACGTGCCGCTATAAAATAAATTTCAGGCGCTCTCATGCAAAGCGTTAAACCGCTTCGATTGAAACGGGAAACCTTTCGTTTAGAACGTCCAGCGGACTCTCATGCCATCGCTAACGTCTGGGTTGATTCTGGATTATAACACTTAGACGGCTTGTATTCGTATCGAATCCCAAATGATCTTTTGCTTAACGTCGCCATTGGTTCTCGTTTAAAAGTTCCATTCAATTCACGTAGCTGCGAGGCCATCGTCGTTGAATTGGCTACCACAACGCAACCTTTAGGAAATTTGAAAGTTATTGAATCATTATTGGGTGATTACCCGGTGACAAATCCAGCCATGATTTCTTTCTACTCTGAAATGGCCAGTTATTGGGCTAGCGATCCATATTCAATTATCAAATCAGGGATTCCAGCAAGAGTTGCTGCTGTTGAAAAGTTGGTTAAGAGCAATGACAGCGAATTCTCCAAATACAAGCCGCGGAGTTCCAAAAGAGGTGAGTTCACCTATTTGATGCACAGTCCACATGTTTCGGCCTACGTCGAGTTGGCAGAATTGGCCGTAAATCGATTGAAACGTGGCTCAGTTCTAATCTTGTTGCCTGATGTGAAGGATGTTTCGCGCCTAGAAATATTGCTGCAAGCCCTCGAACTAGACACTCCGATTATTAGATTGGATTCTTCTCTAACTCGCTCAGAAAGATACAAGAATTATCTCTCGGCTTCCGTGCTTCCAAAAGTTTTAGTTATCGGTACACGAAGTGCATTATTTGTTCCAGCAAATAATGTGGATTCGATAATTGTAGGGTTTGAGAAATCAGAGCATTTTTATGAGCAAAAGCATCCTTACTGGAATGTTCGAGATAGTGTTTTCTTACGATCATCTATCGATTCAAGTAATGTCTTTTTTACCGGATACGTTCCATCGTCAGAGATGGCCTATCAAATTGAAAACAGAAACGTTAAATTCTTAGGACAAAAACAAAACATTAGAACCCTAGCATTCGCTCAAGAGAGAGGGGAGTTGCTCCCTGATCGAATAGTTTCAGAGATTCGTAAATCCTTGGGTCAGGGGACTGTACTGTTCTTAGCACCTCGCAAGGGATATGCAAATGCTCTATTGTGCGCCAAGTGTAAAAACGTCGCGTTATGTGAGTGTGGCGGCAGATTGTTTCTTAATAGCCAAAACGCAGATCCACTTTGCGCACTGTGCAGCAATGAAGTGAAAAATTGGAAGTGCAGCTGGTGCAGGGGAACTACAAGATACGCAGCAGCTCGCGGGATTGAAAGATTCTACGAAGAGATAGGAAAAGCGTTCCCGAATAGTGCAATTCAATTATCTAATGCTCCGAATATTTTGGAAGAAATATCGCCGAAAACAAAAATTGTAATTGCAACTGCAGGTTCCATTCCAGGATCATTTGATTCATATTCTTCTGTTGTGATTTTGGAAGGTCAGAGATTCCTTGCTAGCGGTACGTCAGCTTATGAGGAAATGGTTTACGAGTCTTTCTTTGAAGCTGCTTCTCGTGTTAGAAAGAACGGGAGCGTTTTAGTTGTGCTTGATCCAGTTCATCCGGTCGTCGCATCATTATCTCGATGGAACCCCAGTGTGCTTGTAAAAAAGATTTTGCGGGAAAACAGTGACGCATTTCTGCCTCCAGTTGCATCATCTGCTGTACTTCGCGTACCGCTATCCGAAGGTACGGTGTTGAAGAATGGAATCTTAAAAAGTATAAAAGATGGCAGATTGCCGAGTTCATCTAAGGTGTATTTGTCAGAGAATCACGCAAGGAACGAGGCGCGGATACTCGTTAGCGTGCCCAGAGGTGAACGGAAAGTATTAAGTAATTTTGTCTTCGAATTGGGTCGCAGAAGAGCAATATCGAAGAAGAGTTTTGTAAGTATCGCTATAGATCCATACGCTCTATTGGGGTAATAAGATTGGTAGACTTCGGTTATGTCTTTGCAACAAATCCGATTATTTGGCGATCCAGTATTGGTAACGCCCGCATCCCCTGTCGTTGATTTTGACAAGGAGCTGAGGAAACTAGTTCAGGATTTAACCGACACAATGATTGCTGCTCCTGGTGCTGGTTTAGCAGCGCCTCAAATTGGTGTTTCGTTGCGCGTATTCGTATGGGATGTTGATGAGCAACTTGGGCATTTGATAAATCCCTCCTTGGATTTAAGTGAAGAAACTCAAGAAGGTGATGAAGGTTGCCTATCTTTTCCATCGCTTTCTTACCCCACAAAACGCGCGATGCGTGTTGTAGCAAAAGGTTGGAATATGCACGGCGAACCGGTAGTTGTTGAAGGATCAGAGTTGCTCGCAAGAGCCATTCAGCATGAAACTGATCACTTAGATGGGATTGTCTTTATTGATCGTCTAGATGTTGAAACTCGAAAAATAGCAATGAAAGACATTAGAGAATCTGAGTGGTTTGCCGAATCTATATCTAAGGGAACATCACCAACCATTAAAATTTCACCGCATAATACATTCGGAAAAGGTTTCTAGTGCGTGTTGTTGTGGCGGCTACAGCACATGTAGCTATCCCAACCTTAGAGTGGCTGAATAAATCTGAACACGAACTAGTGAGAATCGTTACCACTCCTGACTCTAGGTCGGGACGGGGGAAAGTGCTCACCCAATCACAAATTGCCGTGTGGGCTAACGAAAATTCCATTCCTATTTTCAAACCAAGCACAGTAGATGAGATGAAGGCAGCATTTGAAGATTGCGACATCGTGATAGCGATTGCATACGGCAAAATTCTGAGTGCAAATATTTTGGATCTACCAAGATATGGATTTATAAATTTACATTTTTCACTTTTGCCTGCCTATCGCGGGGCGGCGCCAGTTCAAAGAGCTTTGTTAAACGGTGAAAGTGTTACTGGTTATTCAATTTTCAAAATAGATCAAAATTTAGATACAGGTCCGATATATCATCAAGAAAAATACGACGTCGATACACGCGCTACCAGCGGAGATGTCCTCAAGGCCCTTTCAGAACGGGGAGCTAAAGCCTTTTCTCAAGTTTTGAACGACATTGAAAGGGGAGTGCAACCTATAAAACAAGTTCAAGATGGAATTAGCTTCGCTCCAAAAATATCCAAGCAAGAAACGCGGATTAATTGGAAAGCGAGATCTGCAAGTGTTTTAAACACAGTTAGAGCATTTACTCCTACTCCTGGGGCATGGACAAGTTTCCAAGGAATTGTTTTGAAAATTACTGAACTTGGTCTATCGACCACCGAAACGATCTTAGCTCCGGGAATAATTCACATAGAAAACAAGAAACTTTTTGTGGGAACTCTTGATGTTCCAATTGAGGTTTCCAAAGTTATCCCGGCAGGAAAGAAAGAAATGACAGCGGCAGAGTGGCTAAATGGAGCAAGGATTGCCCCAGGAGAAACTTTTGAGTAATACACGGGGCAGGAAATTCAGCGCTCCGCACCCGGATGGGCCACGATTATTAGCGTATGACATTTTGCATGAAGTTAATCGCAACGGTGGCTATTCGAATTTGTTATTACCTAAATCCCTCGCGCAATCCTCATTAGACGAACGTGACAGAGGATTCGCTACTGAATTAGTTTATGGAACTTTACGCATGCAAGGCAGGCACGACTGGATACTTTCACAGGTAAGTGACAGACCTTGGAATGAAGTTGATCCTTCTTTGGTCGATGTTGCCAGATTAGGGGCGCATCAATTATTTGAAATGCGTGTTCCTACACACGCAGCTGTTTCCGCAACAGTTGAACTCGGACGAAAAGTTCTAGGAGAGTCTAAAGCTTCCTTTCTGAACGCTATTTTGCGAAAAGTCAGCCAGAAATCGTTGGATGAATATGTGTCGGATATTGCATTAATAGAGGATGATTTTGAGAGGTTAGAGATTTTACATTCTCATCCTCAATGGATTATCAGTGCTTATATGGATAAATTGAGAAATATTGCGGAGGTTGAACAACTTTTGATGGCCAACAACATTGCTGCACGTCCTACGCTAGTTTCTTGGCCTGGATTAAGTACTCAACAAGATTTGTTGGATATAGGCGCCACGGCAACTCCGTTCTCACCTTACGGTGCAATTTATGACGGATCTCCAGCTTCAGTAGATTTAATTGTTTCTCGAAAAGCTGGTGTTCAGGACGAGGGATCTCAATTAGTTGCAGATGTGTTCTCACAGATATCAAGAGACCGAAATTCATGGTTAGACGTCTGCGCAGGTCCGGGTGGTAAAGCAGCCCTTCTTGCAGCTATTGCAAAAAATAATGAAATCGAATTCTCAGCGAATGAAATTTCGGATGTAAGAGCTAAATTGGTTCGCCAAGTTGTACAAGGAGCGTTAGTAACAACACTGGATGCTCGTGAAATTGCTTCATTGCAAAAGACTTACGGCGCGATTTTGGCTGACGTTCCGTGCACTGGTTTGGGCGCTCTTCGTCGACGTCCAGAAGTCAGATGGCGAAGAAGTGTGGCTGACTTAAAATCTTTAGTTGTTTTGCAATCAGAAATCATTGACGCGTCTATAAGTGTTTTGGAACCTGGCGGAATCTTCGGTTATGCGACATGTAGCCCGCATCTCTCTGAAACACGTATTGCCGTTTCTGAAACATTGAAGCGCCACCCAGAGATGGAAGTGCTGGATGTATCTCCCTATTTACATCCAAATCTGCGAGAAACAGGGGTTGATAGAGGAAGCTTGACTCTTTGGACACACCGACACAACACAGATGCGATGTTTCTAAGTGTTATGCGCAAGAAGAAATAGTATTTGCGCATGAAGAGCTCAGTGCGTATACATCCGAGTATCTTGAATGCAGATCATTCAAATATTCTCTCTGAAATCGAAAGAGTGTCTAAAGTTTCGGATTTCCTTCATTTGGATATTTTGGATGGAAAATTCGCACCTAATACATCCTTCACTTGGGAACAAGCGCTACACATTATTTCTGGTTCACCTCTTCCTGTAGACGCTCATCTCATGGTGATTGATAGTGATGTGCAAGGACCACAATACGCAGAGGCAGGATGTAAAAGCGTCACTGTTCATGTTGAGTCAACTAAAGACATCAAGAGAACTATAAGAAATATCAAATCCAATGGCGCTCGAGCGAGTCTTGCTCTCAAGCCTGCGAGCCAGATAGAAACATATATAGATCATTTAGATGATGTCGATATGTTTCTAATTATGACTGTGGAACCCGGTTTTGGTGGTCAATCATTTATGTCTGAAATGATGGATAAGGTTTCCAAAACACGTCATTTGATTGGAGATAGACCGATTTGGTTGCAAGTTGATGGGGGTATTTCAAAGGCGACAATTGAAATTGCTCGAGCGGCTGGAGCCGATACCTTTGTTGCTGGCAGTGCTGTTTACAAATCAGATGATCCCGCAGAGATGATCAATGCACTTCGTGCCCTTGCTGAGCGTACGAAACCTGTAATTGGGGTTTAAGGTTTTAGTCTGATTCTGCCTTGAAATTGCCAAGAATCAGATGACGAAGGTCTAGTAAACTCAACTCATGAAAACTTTTGAATCATTATGGAACGAGTTGGAAGATATCGCACTTACTCGCCCTGAAGGTTCTGGGACAGTCAAAGCATTGGACGCTGGGCTCCACAGCATTGGAAAAAAGATTATTGAAGAGGCCGGCGAAGTTTGGATGGCTGCTGAACACGAAGACAATGAAGCGTTAGCAATTGAAATAAGCCAATTGATTTATCACCTTCAGACGTTAATGCTCGCAAGAGGATTAACACTACAAGATATTTATAAGAACCTTTAGGAGAGATTTAGATGTTAAGAATAGCAATCCCAAACAAAGGTTCATTAGCCGATGATTCGATCGCTGTCCTTAAAGAAGCAGGTTATAGGCAACGAAGTGATAGTCGCGATTTAGTTCTCATAGATACCGAAAACCAAGTTGAGTTTTACTATCTAAGGCCTCGGGATATTGCCCTGTACGTAGGATCTGGAGAGCTAGAAGCTGGAATCACAGGTCGCGATTTACTCATAGATTCGCAGGCAGAAGCAGATGAAATTTTGTCTTTGGGTTACGGTGGTTCAACATTCCGGTTCGCAGCTCCAAATGGCAAAAATTGGAAGATTAAAGATATTGAAGGTAAGCGAGTGGCAACGGCATATCCCGGTTTAGTCAATGCGCACTTAAATTCTCTTGGAATTAAATCAAACGTTGTTCGCCTTGATGGAGCAGTGGAGAGCAGCGTTCGCTTAGGAGTAGCAGATCTAATTGCCGATGTGGTTAGTACAGGAAATACTCTGCGTCAAGCGGGCTTAGAAATTTTCGGCGAACCTATTTTGGTTAGCGAAGCGATACTAATTACACGTGAATCTGAAAGAAATAATCCTGCTCTCCAAATATTGCTTCGACGTTTACAAGGAGTGATCACTGCTCGGTTGTACGTGTTGTTGGACTATGACGTTCCAAAAGATAAGTCCGAAGCCGCGTGTGCCATTACGCCAGGATTGGAATCACCAACCATTTCCCCATTACAAAATGAAAAATGGGTCGCCGTGCGAGCGATGGTTTTACGAAAAGATACAAACCGTGTTATGGATGAACTTTGGGATTTAGGTGCGCGGGGAATTTTGGTGACAGATATTCATGCTTGCCGCCTTTGATTTAACGCTCTGACTCTTCTATATCTTCTCTATTTATTCCTAAGATAAAGAGCACAGAATCTAGGTATGGAGCATTAAGTGCACTGTCAGCTACTGCCTGGACACTTGGTTTGGCATTAAATGCAATGCCGAGTCCAGCAGCCGCAATCATGTCTAAATCATTGGCTCCATCACCAATCGCAATAGTGTTCGACATAGACACATTTTCTAGTTTTGCAAATTCTTTAAGTGCAAGAGCTTTACCAGCTCGGTCAATTATTGGACCCAGCAGATTTCCTGTTAATACTCCATCTGCGATTTCTAAAGTATTTGACTTCACATTGGTTATGCCCAATTCCTGGGCTATTGGCAAAATGGCTTGTGAGAACCCACCAGAGACTAGACCTATACCGTGCCCAAGTTTTTTTAGCGTTCTAATTAAAGTTCTTGCACCGGGGGTGAGCGAAACCTGCTTAGCAACATTTACAATAATCTCTTCAGGTTGACCCGCAAGTAACGCAACACGTTTACGAAGCGAAGTTTCAAAATCAATTTCTCCACGCATTGCACTCTCTGTAATTACGCGGATTTCTTCACCTACCCCAGCTGCTTCTCCAAGGAGATCAATGACCTCCTGCGCAATAACAGTGGAGTCAACATCCATAACAACTAATTTGCGAGCAAAACGATTTAAGCCAGCTGATTGAATGGCAATGTCAACACCAAATTTTTTTACAGAAGGAACAATTGCGTTTCTTAGAGATTCCGAATCAGCTCCCGAAACTAAAAATTCGATAGCGGTAAGAGGAAATGAGGCACTTCGATGGATTCTTTCAATATTGCCACCAGCGTGCGCGATGTGAGATGCCAGATTGGCAATAGCCCCCGGCGTTATTTTTTCTGCCAAAGCAATAACGTGCAGCAATCCAGTTTTTTGCGCTATAGATTGCGCGGACTCTGAACCAAAGGAAGTAGCGATGTCTACGTCTAATCTCTTCGCACATTGATTGAGATCTTCCTCAACTGCCAGAGCGTGTGCAGGATCGAGTTCAATCAAAACCGTCAAAATTAAACGTGAACGGATAACCACTTGCTCTATATCTATGACAGTGATAGAAAATGGTTCAAGCGTAGAAAATAGAGCTGACGATATGCCAGGGGAGTCAACGCCAGATAAGAGAATTAACCCTGTGTATCGTTCTTCTTTCTCAATTGTGCCATTCATGGAGATAGATTATCGCGAATTACACATGCGAAATTACTCTTGCTTGCTCCGTAATTACCTAGTTAGCCGCTATCTTTTTGCTCTATGACCGCGCAATCAGTCCTGACTCTTGACGGGGTATGTGTTGTTCGCGATGGTAAACAAATCTTGGGTCCTGTTTCATTTCAAATTGATTCCGGGCAACGATGGGTTGTTCTCGGACCTAATGGTGCAGGAAAATCAACACTGCTAGGAGTTCTAGCGGCTCGAGTTTTTCCGAGCAAAGGTAGAGCGGTTTTACTAGATCAACAAATTGGTCGAGTGGATTTATCAGAGTTACGAACCCGTATAGGACTAGCTTCACCATCACTTGATGCAATGATTGAGAGTGATGAGTTAGTTAGAGATGTTGTTCTTACTGCTGCGTACGCAATTATCGGACGATGGAATGAAAATTATGATTTGTGGGATGAATCTAGAGCAGTTGCTTTATTAACAACCTTTGGTGTTCGCGAATTAGGTGAACGTCGTTATTCCACACTTAGTTCCGGTGAGAAAAAACGTGTAATGATTTCTCGTGCATTAATGGCTGATCCAGAATTACTTCTATTAGACGAGCCTGCGGCTGGATTAGATGTTGGCGGCCGTGAGGATTTACTCCGTCGATTTGCGGAATTTTCGAATGATCCGACAGCACCAGCCAGTGTTTTGGTGACGCATCACATCGAAGAAATTCCAGTCGGAACAACTCACGCAATCTTGCTCAAAGATGGGAAAGTAGCTGTTAGCGGCCCCGTTCAATCGGTTATCACAACCGAGCATGTGAGTGCGGTTTTTGGATTGCCCATTGAAGTAACACACGAGAGTTCACGGTTCTTTGCCCGCGCTTAGTCAGTTGTTAGATCGCCGATGGAGAGCGTTATTACCTTCCACCATTTCCATCCTTGAGAAACTCGAAAATGAAATTGATTTTTCAAATAGTGTGCCGAAAAAAGATTTGATTTTTAAAGCATTCGAATGCGAGCCACAAGATGTCTCAGTTGTCATTTTCGGACAAGATCCCTATCCAAATGATGAGCATGCTATGGGCTTAGCCTTTAGTGTTAGGAGAGAGGTAGACAAACTACCTTCATCTTTGAGAAATATCTTTAAAGAATTAGATGAGGATATTGGAGGTATTCCTCCGCACAAGGGAGATCTCACGTATTTAAGCTCACAAGGTGTTATGTTGCTAAATAGAGGACTCACTCTGGATTTAAAGAGCAAAACTTCTCATCCTTTATGGCATCAATTTACAGATGAAGTGGCTAAAGAATTGGCAAGGTTAGGAGCTGTAGGAGTTTTTTGGGGTAATCAAGCACAAGCACTGGCACGATTCTTTCCTAAGGAAAAACGAATAATGAGCGTACATCCAAGTCCGCTTTCAGCGTACAGAGGCTTCTTTGGCAGTAAACCTTTCTCAGCCGTTAACAAAATTTTGTTATCTGAAAACAAAAAAGCAATTGTTTTGACAAAGCAATAGCGCGGAGCATTTACGCCCCGCGCTATTGCATCTGTTAGTTATCCAATCCAGGTATTAATTGGCTATGCCAAGAAATAAACCATGAACAAAACACTGACGAGGATAAGAAGTGGATGAACTTCTTTGCGACGTCCCTGAACCAAACGAATTACGACGTGTGAGACAAACCCTGCACCGATACCAACTGAAATGTTGTAGGTAAATGGCATAAGGATGATGGTGAGAAACGCTGGAATTGCGATTCCGTAATCCGCCCAATCGATACCTTTGATTTGAGTCATCATCAGGAATCCAACGATTACAAGCGCTGGAGTTGCGGCTTCGTAAGGAATCACTGCAACCAATGGTGCTAGGAAAGTTGTTAGCAGGAACAGAACACCTGTTACAACAGAAGCTAATCCTGTTCGGGCACCTTCACCTACACCTGAAGCGGATTCGATATAACTGGTATTTGAAGAAATGCTTCCAGCGCCACCTGCAACTGCTGCTAGAGAGTCAACAAGAAGAATTCGATCGTTATTTGGAATATTTCCCTTTGAGTCAATAAGTCCTGATTCATGACCAATTGCTGTAACAGTTCCAACGGTATCGAAGAAGTCTGAGAGCAAGAGGGTGAACACAATTAAGATTGCTGCGACAATTGAAATACGGCTAAAGGATCCGAAGAGGGAGAATTGTCCAAGTAAGCCGAAATCAGGTGTTGCAATGACATCAGATGGAACGCTAGGAACGTTTAGCCCCCAACCCTTTGGATTGACTTTATCTGGAGCGATGAAGTTTGGTCCAATTTTGAAGGCTGATTCAACTGCGATTGCTGCTGCAGTTGCTACGGCGATGCCGATAAGTAATGCACCTTTGACCTTTTTGACCATCAAAGTAATCATCAAGAAAAGACCGAGTGCGAAAATAATAATTGGCCAGCCAACAAGAGTTCCGTTATCACCTAAAGTTACTGGAACTGGTCCAGTACCTGTACGGCGAACGAATCCTGCGTCAACTAGACCGATTAAAGCGATAAACAAACCAATACCAACAGAAATCGCAATCTTTAATTGCGCTGGAACTGCGCGAAATACTGCAGTTCTAAATCCTGTTAAAACGAGGACGGTGATAATGATTCCTTCTAGAACTACCAGTCCCATGGCATCTGCCCACGACATTTTTGAAGCAATACCAACAGCGACGAAAGTATTTAAACCTAAGCCAGTTGCAAGGGCTAGTGGATAGTTTCCAACAACACCCATAAGGATTGTAAGAACTCCTGCAATCAACGCTGTAGCAGCTGCTACCAATGCAAGGTTTGGAGCGTCGCCGCCACCAAGATACTTACCATCAGCATCCTTTGTGAGACCGATGATGAGCGGATTAAGCGCCACGATGTATGCCATCGTGAAGAACGTAACCACTCCGCCGCGAATTTCGCGACCCATGGTTGATCCGCGTTCTGTGATTTTGAAGTATTTATCTAGCATGAAGTACCTTCCTGATTTTGGTATCGGGGGTGTTTGCGACCCCGTGCGAAATCACGGCTCGCAGGCCGGAGGAAGATAAGAGAACGCTATCTATTACTTGGAAGTAATTCGCGAAACAACACCCAGAGAAATTGCAATTGATTGACCTATGAAGAGGGCAAATAGGGCAGTTCCTAAGCCGACTGTGCCTCCTAGAAGACTTCCGAGGATCAGAACCGTTCCCTCGATACCTAAGCGAACACGACCTACTCGAACTCCACTGCGATTATGAATGGCAGTCATTAATCCATCGCGGGGGCCAGGGCCTAGAGCACACGTAATGTATAGCGCCGAACCTATTCCTACCATTGCGATTCCGAGAAAATCCATAACTATCCCAATTAGATAGTTATGGGCAAGAGGAAAAACATTTACTCCAATTTGTATTGCACTCGCGATGATCACGATGTTTGCAATCGTTCCAAATCCTGGCTTTTCTCGTAACGGAATCCATAAAAGTAAAACCAATGTGCTTATAGCAAGAGTTGAAATTCCGATTGAGATATCTAATTTATTCGCAACTCCTTGCGCAAGAACTGTCCATGGAGCATTTCCAGTATCACTTTGAACCAACAATGAATCACCTAAACCGAAAATAAACAATCCAAAAAAAAGTATTGCTATCCGAGAAAAAGAGAGATCCCAGCGATGTTTTGCAGCCCAAGAAGTTTGAGGGATAGTTCGGTGTGGACGCAGGAACTCTGATAAAAAGTTCTTTGAGGGTTCTGAAGTCATTTAAGCAGTCTACGCGATACACTTCAGATGTGAGGATATTTCTATGTTAATCGGTCTTGGAACATTGATAAATGTAATCACAATTATCGCTGGTGCATCTGTAGGCGTATTAGTTGGTGCGCGTTTGAGTGCCAAAACACGAGAATTAATCACGGATATATTAGGACTCATCACCATTTTGGCTGCCGCTAGTGCAGTTATCCCAATGTTCACAACAAATTATTCAGAATCCTTACCTAAAGGATGGACCTTGCTTAGTATTTTGGGATCTCTACTTATTGGTGGAATAGTTGGATCTGCTCTAAAAATTGAAATTCGATTAGAAAAGCTGGGAGAGAATCTTCGAAAGAAATTTGGCGCAAATCAGGAAGGTACCTTCGTTGAGGGATTTGTCTCCTCTTCATTGCTCTTTGTGATTGGTCCTCTCGCGATTTTGGGAAGTATCAGCGATGGTATGGGGACAGGAATCGATCAACTCTCTTTAAAATCTATTCTTGACTTTTTTGCCGCGATTGCTTTTGCCGCATCTTTGGGCTGGGGTGTTGCAGCTTCATCAATTCCGGTAGGAATTTATCAAGGATTATGGACGCTCATTGGTTTTGCCCTCGGAAGTGTTTTGGCTCAGTATCAAATTGATGCCATGACAATTGTAGGGGGGTTGATGCTTCTTTCTATTGGATTGCGCTTGCTACGTATAAAAGAAGTAGCAGTCGGGAACCTACTTCCAGCCCTTGCTATCGCACCGATTTTTGTTTTTGTACTAAACAGCTTTGTAGCTTAAAAAGTACTTGCGTCTATTACAAACCTATATTTCACATCGCTTGCAACAGTTCGATCGTATGCCGTATTGGCGTAATCGGCTCTGATAACTTCAACATCGCTAACGATATGTTTCTCACCGCAGAAATCGAGCATCTCTTGTAGTTCGGATACTCCGCCAATCATTGAACCAGTAATTGAACGGCGACCATCTAGCATTACTCCTGCGTGAACCGCGTATGGCTTGCCTGGAAGACCGATGACAACCAAGGTTCCATCAAGTTTTAATGTTTGTAAATATTCATTGATATCTAGTTCAGCGCTGACAGTATTGAGCACGATGTCAAAAGATTTCTTCAAATTAGCTAGTGCACCTGCATCTTTGGTGCAAACAAAGTGATGAGCACCCATTTTGAGAGCATCTGCTTTCTTTTCTGCAGAATGTGAAAGCACTGTTACTTCAGCCCCCATTGCAACTGCAAACTTAACGCCCATGTGACCCAAGCCGCCAAGACCCATGACAGCCACTTTCGTTTGAGCACCAACTTTGAAGTGCTTAATTGGAGAGTAAAGAGTAATTCCCGCGCACAGTAAAGGTGCAACGCCCTCCAAGGCAAGATTTTTTGGAATGTGCACCGCATAATCTTCATTGATAACAAAATTATTTGAATATCCACCGCGAGTTTGCGCTCCGCCGTTTCTTTCCAGGCTGTTGTAAGTGCCCGTCATACCTTCTAAGCAATATTGCTGAAGACCTTGCTTACAGTTCTCGCACTTACGGCATGAATCCACGAACACGCCAACCCCGATTAGATCTCCAATTTGGAATTTCGTTACTGATGAGCCAATTGCGGTGACGATTCCCGCGATTTCATGTCCTGGAACCAAGGGATAGTAGACAGAACCCCATTCACCGCGAGCTGTATGAATATCCGAGTGGCATATGCCCGTAAATTTCACATCCAGTGCAACATCATGTGCCCCAACTTCACGGCGATCAAACTCGAAAGATTTGAGTGGAGATGTAGCACTGTCTACAGCTAGTCCGCGTGATTTCATGATTGTCCCTTTTCAGTATTCATATATTGATTGTTATGTGAATGGAAGTGGTTCTGTTGAAACATGTGCTGCTTTAGATGATCGAGCTGTAACTTCTCTCATGTGGTGGCGTCTACAGAGCACTTCATAGGCTACTTCTTGATCTGGGGCAACATCGCCAACAACCACTTGTTCTCCTTGAGTAACCATTGTTCCACCGATGGTTCGGGCATTGTGAGTAGCTCGAGCTCCGCACCAACATAGTGCTTCAACTTGTAACGTATTTACTCGATCGGCTAGTTCTACGAGACGAGCCGAACCTGGAAAAAGTTTTGTTCTAAAATCGGAGAGAATTCCGAATGCATAAACGTCGATACCTAGCCCGTCGACTATTTTTGCTAATTGCTCTATCTGAGCAGGTAGATAGAACTGTGCTTCGTCACAAATTATGTAATCAATGCGCGTTCCTTGTGACAATTTATCAACTACATATTTATGAAGATCAAGGTCGGATGAAACTTCGATCGCGGGACTCTGTAAACCTAACCGTGAAGATATAACACCCGAACCAGCTCGATCTTGGGAAGTAAAAATCACTCCTGTTCGACCGCGACTCTGATGGTTATGCGCAGTTTGCAGCGCAAGGGTTGATTTTCCGCTATCCATCGTCCCGCAGTAGTAAATGAGTTCAGGCACGGGGTTATCTTGCCATTGCTCTCAATTTTATGCAGGTATTAAGTAGAGGTTTAACTAGAGATTTACACCCAAATCCCGCAAAGCTTGAGTAAGCCTAGGAATAAGGGCAATAGACATGTCTACTGAGATATGAGATGCATCTCTGTACGCGACCACGCCATCTTTAACGGCCGGACAAACATTTGAACATAACCATGGATTTGGATCTACAACTTTAAATCCTGAAATAGATAGATTTTCACTTCTCTGCGATGTATTGCATTTTGATATTGAATTTTTCGTTAAGCACGCAGGTATATCGCGCATCGGATGGGGCGTATCTGTGATGTATATCAACTGGGAAGATGAATCACTAACATCTCTTATTAGCTTTCTTTGCCCGTCATCCCACCACTTGCTTCGATCCCCAAATTGTGGCGGCTGCGCGTAATATTGAAAACTACTCATAATCAAAACATCCGGTTGTAATTGGCGAATTCGCTCAACTGTGTTTTTTCGCCATTGTGCACATCTAGACATTTTAAATCCACCTTGATCTTTGCGTATCGTTTCAACGGAAGGGCAGGCAGATTTCGTCAATGAAACCAATTTATATCCAGATCTATTTGCGATTTCGAATAAAGCGGGAAACCACTGCGCGGCGTGAGAATCTCCGTAAAGGACCATGACTTTGTCAGATTCAAGATCTGCATATTCACAGTTAGCCGATTTCGTTTGAGCATAATTTGCATGGCATCCATCATCGTAAACAAGTGGGCGAGCCTTTATTTGCGCAAGCGATACAGCTCCATTTATGCCAGAAACGTCGATTTTATCGCTATTGCTAAACATAATCAGTGTGCCCATAAAAACTGAGAGACCTGTTACGTAAGCAACTTTTTTGTATATGAGAGACGGAAGAACTTTCTTGTTTCTGTATGGTTCCTCAATAAAACGATGTGTGAGATCAGCGAAAAGAATAGTTGCAGCAATAGCTATTAGACGTTCGTATATCTCAAGGGGTCTAGATAAATATGTGCTGGGAAGAACTAATAATGGCCAGTGCCACAAATACAGAGGGTAGGAAATTTCCCCTAACCATTGGAACAAACGACTATTTGCTACATCGTTTAGGAAAGGTGGCCAGGAATTGATCGTAGCTAGCAATAAAACCGTTCCTAGAACGGGCAACGCGGCGTTTATCCCAGGAAAGGCAGTACTTTCATTAAATATGAAAGCACTAAAAATTATCAACAGGAATCCGATTAAGCCAACAAATTTTTTAGCTTTAATAGGAGGAAGTAGCACTAACAAAGCTCCAAGGCCTAATTCCCACGCTCTTGTTGGTAGTGAGTAGAACGCCCATATTGGTGAAGTTTCAGTTTGATAGATAGAGAAAATAAATGAGGAAACGGTTACAGCGGCGACAAGGTAAGTCAGAATGACTTTTCTCTTCAGACGTTTAGCGAAGGCAAAGAAGAGCAAAATCAGTAGTGGCCACACAACATAGAACTGTTCTTCTACTGCGAGAGACCAGTAATGGATTACGGGAGAAGGTGTTGCATCTAAATTTTGATAATCAGCTTGCCACCAAGCGAAGAGATAGTTCGATACGTACAAACTCGCGGCAATGACATCTCGTCCCAACGAGGCTCTCATTGTTGCTGGAATTAACAACCAAGACGCGATAGCAGTTATGGCTAACACAAAAAAGGAAGTTGGCAGCAAGCGCTTAAAGCGTCTCGCATAAAACTCGGTAAAATTAATAGTGCCGGTACGATCTATTTCGCGAAGCAAAAGTCCTGTTATTAGAAAACCACTAATTACATAGAAAATATCAACGCCAATGAAACCTCCGCTAACCCATTTTGCATGAAAGAGAGTGACTAGTAGCGCAGCAAGTGCTCGTAGCCCTTGTATTTGGGTAATTTTCTGAGTTGTTTTGTCCACCATCAGATAATTTTCAAAGATTGAATTTCAACGGATGGAAAATCTAATTCTATCTTTTTGCGTCCTTGCAGAGATTGAAGTTCAAGTAAAAAAACAATTCTAGAAACTATTGCGCCACTTCTTTGAACCAATTTTATGGCAGCACATGCTGT
>JAPOHK010000142.1 GCA_029979485.1 Candidatus Planktophila limnetica | reverse complement strand
TGTGTTGAAGGATTTAGATCAAGATAGCCAAAGTGAAATACAAGGGCTGCCTCAAATTGTAGGCAAGCGAGTTTCAATCATAATTGCTTCAGCGCTAAGTGCCATAGCAATTGTTGTGCTGGTAATTAGTAATTAGTAATTAGTAAAGAATTTAGTGGTGTTCAATCTCTTTGAGATCTTTGCCAGTTACCTTCGGTGCAACTTCAGCATTTGCTTGGCTCATACGAGCACGCAGTTTGTTGCGAATCGCAGATGGACGGCGAACCCCACCTTTATCAATTTCAGGTAACTCCAGTGGGCCATTTTGTTCATGAGAAGTAAGTAACCACTTCTTCTCTGGAGATAACTCTTCATGGATTTCTACGAATTCACCATGAGGGAGTCGGACTAGGCGACCAGTCTCTTTTCCATGCAGAACAAGTTCGCGATCAGATCGTTGAAGAGAAATACAGATTCGCTTCGTGATGACGAACGCAATCGGCGGAAGTACGATAATTCCGATTCGGCTAAACCACATGATTTGGTTAATGCTTAAGTGGAATTGCTGGGCAATGATGTCGTTTCCACCGTTAATGAGAGCAATCAAGGTGAAAGTAAGCGCCATTGCGCCAATTGCTGTGCGGTTAGGAGCGTTTCGTGGACGATCAAGGAGATGATGTTCGCGCTTATCTCCAGTAATCCAACTTTCGATAAATGGATACAGTGCCAATCCAGTAAACATAATGCCCGGAATGATTAATCCTGGAATCAAAATATTCCACGAAATTGTGTAACCGAAAATGTATGACTCAAGTGGTGGCGACATACGCACTAATCCATCTAGCCATCCCATGTACCAATCGGGTTGTGAGCCGGCAGATATCTGGCCAGGCGTGTAAGGCCCGTATAACCAAATTGGGTTAATTGATGCAACTGCTGCAATAAAAGTTGTTACACCAAAGACAACAAAGAAGAATCCGCCAGCCTTAGCCATGTAAACAGGCATGAGGGGATAACCAACAACATTTTTTTCCGTGCGACCTGGACCTGGGTATTGAGTGTGCTTCTGGTACCAGACCAACATCAAGTGCACAGTAATTAGCGCTAAGAAGATAGCGGGCAAAATCAAAACGTGAACGATAAATATTCGTGGAATAAATGCTTCGCCAGGAAATGCGCCGCCGAATGCGAAGAATGCTAAATATGTTCCGACTACGGGAATAGCTTGAATAATTGCTTCAGCGATTCGAATTCCTGTTCCTGACAACAAATCATCAGGCAATGAGTAACCGAGGAAGCCTTCAACGATTCCAAGTGTGAGTAGACCAACTCCGATGATCCAGTTAAATTCACGAGGTTTGCGGAATGCGCCAGTGAAATAAACACGAAGCAGGTGCACAACGATAGCCACCATGAAGAACAAGGCAGCCCAGTGATGTATTTGGCGCATTAATAATCCGCCACGCACTTCAAATGAAATATGAAGCGTCGATGCGTACGCAGCTGACATCTCTATACCTGAAAGTGGTTGGTAGGAGCCTTCATAGACAACTTCACGTTGCGAAGGATCAAACCAGAATGTTAAGAAAGTTCCTGATAGCAACAAAATAATAAATGAATAGAGCGCGATTTCACCGAGCAAGAATGACCAATGATCGGGGAATACTTTATTGAGATTCTTCTTCATCCATGCAGCAGCACCAGTGCGTTCGTCGACGTAATTTGCGACGTTGCCTGCAATACGTTCACGTGCTGTCATGATGAGCGCTCCCAAAAACTAGGTCCAACAGGTTCGGAGAATGGTTGCTTCGCAATGAGGTAACCATCTGCATCGAGTGCTAATGCTAATTGAGGTAGTGGTCTTGCCGCAGGTCCAAAAAGGACCTTTGCGGCGCGAGTCACATCGAAAGTTGATTGGTGGCATGGACAGAGCAAGTGCTTAGTTTGTTGTTCATAGAGAGCCACTGCGCAACCCATATGTGAGCAGATTTTTGAAAAAGCAATAATTCCTTCATGCGTCCATGACAATCGTTCGGCGTCCAAATTGAATTCTTCAGGGCGCAAGCGAATGAGAAGCACAGCATCCTTTGCGATATCACTTAATGTGTGGTGATCTTTTCCAGGTGGGAGTTCAGGAAGTACCTGGGCTACGGCGCCGACTTCGAGATCTTCTGGCTTAATTGGGCGATCACCTGGATCTGTTACGAGTCGAGTACCGGCTTTCCAACTTGTTTTTGTTAGTGAATCTTCTGGGAGTGGACCGAGATCTCGTAGCAATAACAGTGGAGATAAGCCAACTAAACCTAGAGATAAACCAAGAGAGCGCTTAATGAGTGAGCGACGCCCAAGTCCAGCAGCAGCTGCGCCGTCTTTAGCAGTCTTTACAAACTCCCTGCGATCTTCTTCACTTGAACGAAATTCGTGACGCTGCACTGTTACTTCGTTATCAGGCATAAGAGTTTTAGCCCAGTGGATTGCTCCCATTCCAATGAAGAAAAGAGAAAAGGCTAAACCGAGGCCGAGAAAAAGCTGGTGAGCATTTGTGTTACCCATAATTGGCAAGAAGACGAAAATATCGTAAGGGATTGCAACGTATGAAACGATAAAAAGAAGTGTGCCTAGCGCTGAAAGCAAGAAAAGAATTGCAACTTGCTTCTCAGCTCTTTTTGCTGCTTTTGGATCCTCATCTGTTTTGCGATGAACATGTGGCGGAATA
>JAPOHK010000029.1 GCA_029979485.1 Candidatus Planktophila limnetica | reverse complement strand
GAAACCATGCGTTTACACTTACTGAATCGCCGAGAAGGAATTAAGCAACTGCTTGATATAGCAAAAAAGCTTTAATCATCTCCGCGTAATTTACGAAGTGCTTCTTCAAGAATCTTTGCGCCTTCGGCATCACTTCGGCGTTCTTTGACGTAAGCCAAGTGAGTCTTGTACGGCTCATTTTTAACTGGACTTGGAGGATTAGCTTTATCACGCCCTGCTGGGAACCCACACTTAGGGCAATCCCATTCTGCCGGAATAACTACGCTCTCTTCTTCAGCAAATGATGGACGAACTTCGTGTCCATTGGAACACCAATACGACACATGAGAACGCGCAATCGCTTCTCCGCGCTCTGCCTCGCCCATTGGGCCTGCACCGACGCGACTTCCACGAATTGCACTTGCCATGTATTACTCCTATCGCTTTGAGAAAAAATTTACTTCAAAACTAAACTTAAAGCTACAACTCCTGCAAACCACAAACCACCAACAACAATAGTGATTCGATCGAGATTCTTTTCAACAACTGATGATCCGCCGTAATTGGAAGAGATACCGCCGCCGAATAGATCAGATAGACCTGCGCCTTTACCCTTGTGTAAAAGAACAAGAAGAATCATGAGAACGCTGGTAAGAACCAGAATTATTGAGAGTGCTAATTTCACGGAAAAGTAACTCCTTGTTATGCTCTGTAGCCCGAAACTGTGGGCAGGTGGATAAGGATACCTGCTAAATCTGCCTGGTACCTACTTACGAAGCAGCGTGAAACTTAACTATTTTGGCGAGTTCTTCGGGATCCAGACTTGCCCCACCAATTAAAGCACCGTCGACATTCTCTTTTTTCATGATCTAAACAATGTTGGATGACTTTACGGAACCGCCATAGAGGATTCGCATGTTCGCGGCGATTTCAGCGCTGCCAATAGATTCAATCTCATCTCGAATAGCGGCACAGACTTCTTCAGCATCCTCTGGTGTCGCGGTCTTACCTGTGCCTATTGCCCATACTGGTTCGTAGGCGATAACAATTTTCTTAAGATCTGGTTTATGAAAACCTTCAAGACCAGCACGTATTTGCCTCACAACATGACTCACATGTGTTCCAGATTCGCGAATGGTTAGCTCTTCGCCAACACAAAAGATCGGCGTTAATTCATTCGCTAAGGCAGCTTTGATTTTACGATTAACAAGTGCATCATCTTCACTATGAATGGCTCGTCGTTCACTGTGACCAATTATAACAAAAGTGCAACCAAGTTTTGCCAACATTGAACCTGAGATGTCTCCCGTAAAAGCACCACTGGCTTCAGGAGATATATCCTGGGCTCCATAAAGAAGTCTCAATCGATCTCCATCAACAAGAGTTTGAATAGACCGAATGTCTGTAAATGGTGGAATAATTGCAACATCAACAGCGTCATAATCTTTATCATCTAGGCTGTAAACAAGTTTTTGCGCAACAGCAATGGCCTCAAGGTGATTGAGATTCATCTTCCAATTGCCCGCCATCAAAGGTTTGCGCATTTAACTCGACCAGCTTTCTATGTAGTGAGGTTAAAGTCCTAGGGCTTGTAAGCCAGGAAGAACTTTTCCTTCAAGGTATTCAAGTGATGCTCCGCCGCCAGTTGAGATATAACCGAAGTCGGAATCCTTAAATCCTAGTGCTCGCACAGCAGCGGCTGAATCTCCCCCTCCGACGACGCAAATTCCATCTACTTCAGTGAGCGCTTGTGCAATGACCTTTGTCCCATGAGCGAAATTTGGGAATTCGAAGACACCCATTGGGCCATTCCAAAACACTGTCTTACATTTTTTGATTTCACTTGCAAATGCAGCTGCAGATTTAGGACCAATGTCTAATCCCATTTCACCTTGTGGAATTTCGTCAACAGATACCAGGGTTGGCGTGGCATCAATCTTAAAATCTGGAGCAACAACAATGTCAGTTGGTAACACAAGCGTGACACCTCTGCTACGTGCAGTTTCAATTAGTTCTTTCACAGTTGGGATTAGATCCTTCTCAACCAATGAAGAACCAATTTCTTTTCCTGTAGCTGCCAAGAATGTGAAGACCATTCCTCCACCAATGGCCATAACATCTACCTTGGAGAGTAAATTAGAGATGACGCCAATCTTGTCCGAAACCTTTGCCCCTCCCAGTACAACACCATAAGGACGTACTGGTGATTGTGTCAGTTTTTTAAGAACCTCAACTTCAGCCTCAATCAGAAAACCTGGTGCGTTAGGCAATAGTGCAGGTAGATCATAAACAGATGCATGCTTGCGGTGAACAGCCCCAAACCCATCGCCGACATAAACATCCGCTAGTTGTGCTAATTGCCTCGCAAATACTTTGCGTTGCGCATCATCCTTGCTGGTTTCAGCTTCGTTAAAACGAAGATTCTCTAACAATAAAACCTTGGCCGAACCAGGATTAATGAAATCCACTGGTTGTGCAAGAAGTTCTGCCAGCCGCTTCGCAATTGGTTGCAACGATAGCTCCGGCTTAACTTCTCCCTTTGGGCGACCTAGATGAGCGCCGATAACAAGGGAGGCTCCACGTTCCAAAAGGTTTTGAATCGTTGGCAACGAAGCACGAATGCGACCATCGTCGGTAATTTCGCCGTTCTTTAGTGGAACGTTGAGATCACAACGAAGGAAAACGCGCTTACCTGCTACATCAAGTGAAGCAAGTGAATTCATTACAGCGTTTTACCAACGTACGTAATTAAGTCAACGAGTCGGTTTGAATAACCCCACTCGTTGTCATACCAACCAACAACCTTTGCAGTTGTTCCAATTACTTTTGTCAGACCAGCATCGACAATGCATGAGGATGGATCAGTAACGATGTCAGAAGAAACAATTGGATCTTCTGTATAGGTCATGAAACCTTTTAATGGACCTTCTGCACCTTTTTTAAGCGCTGCGTTAATGTCAGCGGCGCTCACCTCTTTAGAGAGTTCTACTGAAAGATCTACGACTGAACCTGTTGGAACTGGAACGCGAAGTGCATAGCCATCAAGCTTGCCTTTAAGTTCTGGGAGAACAAGGCTAATTGCCTTTGCAGCTCCCGTAGAGGTAGGAATGATGTTTGTTGCAGCAGCACGGGCACGACGTAAGTCTTTGTGTGGGAAATCCAAAATAACCTGATCATTTGTATAGGCGTGGACCGTAGTCATTAAGCCACGAACAATTCCGAAGTTATCGTTTAGAACCTTAGCCATAGGAGCTAAGCAGTTCGTTGTACAAGACGCATTAGAAATAATGTTGTGTGAAGCTGGGTCATATTTTTCGTGGTTAACGCCCATAACAATAGTGATGTCTTCATCTGTTGCCGGAGCGGAGATAATTACCTTCTTAGCTCCTGCTGCGATGTGCTTTTGTGCATCCGCCGCTTTTGTGAAAATACCTGTTGATTCGACTACTACGTCTGCGCCGACTGACTTCCATGGAAGATTCGCTGGATCGCGCTCTGCGAAAACTTTAATCGTTTTTCCGCCGACAGTAAGTGTGTCTGCCGTGTGTGAAACTTCTAAACCAAGGCGACCCAAGATTGAGTCATATTTCAAAAGATGCGCGAGTGTGGCGTTATCTGTGAGATCGTTAATTCCAACAATATTGATATTCGGATTTGTAAGGCTAGCGCGAAAGAAGTTTCTGCCAATTCGACCAAATCCATTAATTCCAACGTTAATCATCTGTAATCCTCGCTCGTCTTGGGTTCTTATAGGAGCCCTCTAAAGGCGGTCCTTGAAAAATGGACCTCATGCACCACAACGCTGGGGTATGAGCGAACTCTATCAGGAGAGCTTAGTTACTTAAAAGTAGAGTTCTTGTGCGAGGTATTGTGGGTGATTAGTTCAACAAATCTGGAGATAAGCCAGCTTCAGTATCCGGAATTCCTAATTCTGCTGCGCGTTTATCTGCCATCGCTAATAAACGACGAATTCTTCCAGCAATAGCATCTTTAGTCATCGGAGGAACTGCAAGAGAACCCAACTCTTCCAAACTTGCTTGACCATGACTTATACGTAATTCGCCAGCTTCTTTTAAATGATCCGGAATCGTAGGACCAAGAATTTCCATTGCTCGGGATACTCGAGCCGAAGCAGCAACTGCAGCTCGCGCAGAACGACGTAAGTTTGCATCATCAAAATTCGCTAAACGATTTGCAGTCGCGCGCACTTCTCTGCGCATGCGACGTTCTTCCCATGCTAGAACGCTTTCGTGTGCACCCAAGCGTGTAAGCAATACACCGATGGCATCGCCATCTCGTATAACAACGCGATCAACACCGCGAACCTCTCGCGCTTTGGCAACAATGCCAAGACGACGTGCAGCCCCAACTAATGCCAGAGCTGCTTCAGGACCGGGGCATGTGATTTCAAGAGATGATGAACGTCCAGGTTCAGTTAACGATCCATGAGCAATAAATGCACCTCGCCAGGCTGCTTCTGAATCACAAATGGCTGCTGAAACAACTTGAGGAGGAAGACCGCGAACAGGTCGGGAGTTGGCATCAACTAAACCAGTTTGGCGAGCTAGCGCTTCGCCTTCATTAATGACACGGACAACATAGCGCGAACCTTTTCGCAACCCACTTGATGAGAGAACCGCTAAATCACTCTCGTGACCATAAATATCTGAGATGTCTTTTCGTAGACGTCGCGCGCTCTGTGCTGTATCCAGTTCTACTTCAATAACAATCTTGCCTGCTGCTATATGCAACCCACCAGCGAAACGTAGGAGGGATGAAACTTCTGCTTTTCGGCAACACGGTTTGGTAATAGCCAAGCGACTGAGTTCATCTTTTACTGCTGATGTCATTGCCATGTGCTTATCCAACCAAAGATTGGCCCATGATGTGGCTCAAAACAGAAAATAGTTTCTCTACATCGTGATGAAGACTGCCAGGAGATTTACGTAAATCTGAAATATGTAATCTTCCCCCAAAACTCTCAACGAGAAGTTGAAGCCTCTGGCTATCCCCCAATTCATACTGATCAACTAAAACATGATCGATTTTCATAGCTGGTGCATACTCTCGGAGCATTTCTAGGTGTTCAATCGGTGTATATCCGGCGAATTCATCCGCTTCGGCTTCTGGATGAGAATCAAGATTGAGAATAATTATCTTTTGCGCAGATGTCTTCTCAAGTGCTTGCAATTGTTCGCGAACCAAAAAATGTGGCAGAACGCTAGAGAACCACGAGCCGGGACCAATCGTGATCCATGTTGCCTCATCTATCGCTTTTAGTGCAACGGGCAGAGCCTTTGGATTATCAGGAACTAAATGCAGTGATTCTAATTTACCTCTAGCCGTTGCAACTTCTACTTGGCCGCGTACGTGATGAGTCTTTCCAGCATCGATAAAGCTAGCTTCAATATCAAGAGGAACACTCGCCATCGGCAAAACTCTGCCAACGACTTTTAAAAGTTCGGCTACGCGATCTAAGCCTTGCACCGGATCAACATCTCGATCCCATAGCGCCGCTAACAAAAGATTCCCAACTGCGTGCCCATTGAGCGGACCATTACTTGTAAATCGATACTGCAAAATATCTGCCCAGCTTCTTCCCCATTGATCATCGGCGCACAATGCGGCAAGAGCCATCCTAAGATCTCCTGGAGGAAAGATGGGAAATTCCTCGCGAAGACGTCCGCTGGATCCACCATTGTCAGCAACTGTGACAATCGCAGTTATTTCGGATGTAATTTTTCTAACCGCAGACAGTGTTGCTGCTAAACCGTGTCCCCCACCTAAACAGATCACGCGAGGATTTATTTCAGAATTCATTCCCGTCCAACATCTCGGTGAGAAGCATGAGCACTCACAGCAAATCCATTTCGCTGGCCATCTAATTTCATCGCTATCTCACGTGCAACTGAAACACTGCGATGTCTTCCACCCGTGCAACCAATAGCAACAGTCACATACTTTTTTCCTTCGCGTAAATAACCGGGCAACATCTGGTTAATAACGGAAACATAGGAATCTACAAATTCAGGGACGCCCGGATTAGAAAGAACATTTGATTTTACTTAGTCGTCCAAACCCGTCAGAGGACGAAGTTCTGGAATCCAGTGAGGGTTAGGTATAAATCTGCAATCCAGAACTAAATCTGCATCTACTGGTATTCCGTACTTATATCCAAATGAAAGAACATTTATTCGAAGAGATTGCGCCATTCCTTGAGCAAATATTTCGGCAGTACGCTTTTCTAATTGGTGTACATTCAAATTAGATGTATCAATAACAACATCGGATTGAGCCAAGAGATCTTGAAGTTTCTCTCGCTCTGCAGCAATTCCATCAACGATGCGACCTTTACCTTGAAGGGGATGTGGACGTCTAGTTGATTCAAAGCGTTGCACCAAAGCCTGATCTGAAGCGTCCAAGAAAGCGACACGAAAATTAGCTCCCGATTTCTTTAATTCAGTAAGCGATGACGCTAATTCATCAAAGAATTTTCCGCCACGAACATCTACAACGACAGCAAGTGATTTTATTTCGGATTCAATTCCTTGCTTAATCAGGTCAGCGAGCAAAGTAGGAGGAAGATTATCAACAACATACCAACCAAGATCTTCTAAAGCGTGTGCCACTGTTGAACGGCCAGCACCGGACATTCCTGTCAGAATTAAAACTTCTTGGCTCATGCCTCTATCTTCACCTACCTGTCAAGCATCTTCAATAACACCTGTTGCCATATCTATTTTTGAAGTTGAACTGTGAGCAAGGAAATCAAAAACTATTTGAGCGATTTTTTCACCAATTCCTGGGGTCATCGCAATATCTTCAACACTGGCCTTCTTGAGTGCCGCGACGGAACCAAAGCGCTCGAGCAAAGCATTTCTGCGACTGGGACCTAGTTGTTCGATTTCATCAAGAATTGATTCAAGCATTACTTTGCTTCGTCTTGAACGGTGAAATGAGATTGCGAATCGATGTGCTTCATCTCGAATTCTTTGGAGCAAATAGAGTCCCTCACTAGTGCGCGGCAGAATTATTGGATCTGATTGCTCAGGTACCCACACTTCTTCTAATCTTTTTGCTAATCCACATAGGGCAATATCTGAAATTCCTAATTCATTCATTGCACGTTGTGCCGCGCTAACTTGTGGGGCTCCACCGTCTACAACGATCAATTGTGGAGGGTACGCAAATTTACTTGGTTTTCCACCGGCTTCAATGATTTCGGCACTATCTGCCACGCGATCATTGAGTAGTCTTTTAAGCCTTCGGGTAATAACTTGATGCATGGCACGTGTGTCATCGAAACCTTCAGTTGTATCAATAATAAAGCGTCGGTACTCAGATTTCTTAGCTATTCCATCTTCGAAGACAACCATCGATGCAACAACAGATGTTCCTGAAATATTGGAAATATCAAAACATTCAATTCTAAGTGGCGTCTTTGCCAAGCTAAGTTCTTCTTCTATTTCCAGCAGAGCCTTGCCTGAAACCGCAGCATCGCTTGCTCGTTTGCTCATGAATTGAACTAAAGCGTAATGGGCATTTCTCTTAACAGTTTCTAACAGTTCTACTTTGTCGCCACGTTGCGGAACTTTCAGGGAGACTTTCGCTCCTGATAAGGATGCAAGCCACTGTTCAAGCGCTTGTGTATCTGCAGGTTCTGAGTTCAGATAGATCGTAGAAGGAATCTCGGTGCTCTCTCCCCCATAAATTGAAAAAAGCAGTGAAGCCCACTGATCATCGCCTTCAAGTGCAAGTTCTTGATTAACAATCCACGAACGAGAGCCTTTGATAGAGCCTCGGCGTAACATGAAAATGGAACCCGCGGCATGAAGCCCCTCTTCATGTATGGCTATGAAATCACCATCTAATTCATCTGAAAGATTTCCTTGAGTGGAACGTTGTGCCTTTTCAAATGATTCGATCTGATCCCTGATTCGTGCAGCTCTCTCAAACTCTTCGCGAGAAGATGCCAGTTCCATTTCAGATTGCAGCGCTGGAAGTAAATCCTGCATACCTGCTTCCATGAATGCATCTAATTTATGAACGATTTGCTTATGTTCTTCTGGGGATACCCATCCAACACATGGAGCAGCGCACTTTCCTATATCTCCTAATAAGCACTGACGTTTACTCTTTTGTGCTCGTTGGAAATTGCCTGCCGTACAGGACCTAACGGGAAAAACTTTCAGCAAAATATCAAATGTATTCCGAAGAGCCCACGCATTGGTATACGGGCCAAAATATTTCAAACCTGGACGCTTCTCTTTACGAGTAACAAAAATTCTGGGATATTCATCGGCAATAGAAATAGCCAGATATGGGTACGACTTATCATCTTTGAATTGAACGTTATACGTTGGGTGATATTGCTTAATCCACGAAAATTCAAGTGCCAGGGCTTCGAGTTCAGTGTTGACCACAGTCCAATCTACGCGCACAGCTTCGTGAACCATCCGATATGTTTTGTGAGCAAGATTGCTTCCAAAGTAAGAACTCAAACGGTTCTTAAGATTCTTTGCTTTGCCAACATATATGACTTTGTCACTGCTGTTGTAGAAACGATAAACACCAGCTTCTTCT
>JAPOHK010000115.1 GCA_029979485.1 Candidatus Planktophila limnetica | reverse complement strand
TGTCGGCGTATCAGCCCTTGCAACAACTCTCTTCCTTGGCGGATACCACGCACCTCCAGGACTTGGATTTACTGAAAGCTGGCTTGGTGGCTGGTTTACAGCAATCTGGTTCTTTGCAAAGGTTGCTGCATTCTTCTTCTTATTCGTTTGGCTGCGCGGAACACTTCCACGTATGCGTTACGACCAATTCATGCAATTTGGCTGGAAAGTTTTGATTCCAGTCTCACTCTTCTGGATCTTGGTTGTTGCAACACTTCGTTTGCTTTCACAACAGGGTACTTCACGCACAGGCTTATTAATCTTCTCAGGCATTGTGGTAGCTATCGTGATGTTGGTAAACGTTGCATTTGATAATGCAAAGCAGAAAAAGAAGAAGACTCCACGTCCGACACTGTCTAAACCAGATTTTGCGGTTCCAGAGTTACCAAACAAGGGGAGCGATCGTGTCTGATCAATTAGAGCCAAAGGCATCGAAAGATGTTGATGTTAACAATGTTGAATTCACACCAGTTGTTAATCAAGGTCCATCCTCTCTATTCGCACAACTAAAAGGTTTTTGGATCACATTTCGCACGATGTTTAAGAAGACACTCGTTGTTGAATATCCAGAAGTAAAAGCTCCAACACAAGAGCGTTTTCATGGTCGTCATCAACTCAATCGCCACCCAGATGGTTTAGAAAAATGCATTGGTTGCGAACTCTGTGCGTGGGCATGTCCAGCCGATGCTATTTATGTTGAAGGCGCCGACAACACTGATGAAAATCGTATGTCTCCAGGTGAGCGCTACGGCAAGGTTTACCAAATCAATTATTTGCGTTGTGTTTTCTGCGGTCTATGTATTGAAGCGTGCCCAACTCGCGCACTCACAATGACGAATGAGTACGAACTTGCAGATAACTCACGTTCAAGTTTGATTTTTGAAAAAGAAGATTTATTGGCACCTCTTCGCTCAGGAATGTTGATGCCTCCGCATCCAATGTATCCAGAAGCAGATCACCACACTTATTACCGTGGTGAAGTTCCAGAAGCTCATCCATCCCAAGAGGTGAAAAAGTAATGCCAGAGTCCGTTCTGTTTTGGATCATGGGTCCACTTGCAGTCCTTGCTGCACTTGGCATGCTTCTTGTTAAAAAAGCGGTTCACTCTGCACTCTTGCTCGCTTGGGTAATGATTACTCTTGCATTTTTCTACATTGCACAAGGCGCACTCTTCTTAGGAATTGTCCAAGTAGTTGTCTATACCGGTGCTGTGATGATGCTCTTCTTGTTCATTTTGATGCTTGTAGGAGTTGATGCATCAGATTCATTAACCGAAACAATTCGCGGATTGCGACCAATTGCGATTACAGCAGCCATTGGTTTTGGTGGCTTAATGGTTTCACTGATTGGTCGAGCATCTCTTGGTCGCGAACCCGTTGGACTTGAAGAAGCAAATGCCGTAGGAAATGTTCAAGGGTTGGCATATCAATTATTTTCAACATACGTATTCCCATTTGAAGTTATTTCAGCACTCTTAATTACTGCAGCAATGGGCGCAATGGTTCTTGCGCATCACCAACGCGAAGTTCCACGATCATCCCAACGTGACCTATCAGAACAACGTTTCCGTTCAGGTTCACTTGCAACAGCGGCAGGACTTCCTGGTCCTGGAGTTTTTGCACGCCATAACGCAGTAGATGTTCCAGCTTTATTGCCAGATGGAACTCCTGCACCGGCGTCAATTTCTGAAACTCTTCGCAGTCGTGGAGACATGATTGATTCATCTCAATTCCAACTTGATCAGATCAAAACAGAAGTTACGGAGGAGAAGTAATGAATCCGACTAATTATCTGTACATATCTGCCCTTCTCTTCACAATTGGCGCCGTCGGAGTAGTTGTTCGCCGCAACGCAATCGTTGTCTTTATGTGTATCGAATTAATGCTTAACGCTGCAAACCTTTCATTCGTAACTTTTGCACGTATGAATGGAAATTTAGACGGCCAAGTAGTTGCTTTCTTTACGATGGTTGTTGCAGCGTGCGAAGTGGTAGTTGGCCTTGCAATCATTGTGACTATTTATCGTTCTCGACGATCAGCATCTGTTGATTAAGCAAGCTTGTTGAGGAGATAAAGGTGTTAGTAAATAACGGACTCGTATATCTCATCGCACTTCCGCTCTTTGGTTCTGCGCTTTTGTTACTTGCTGGTCGTCGTGCTGATCGTTGGGGTCACTTACTTGCAACAGCGATGTCAGGTATGTCATTTGTCTTAGGTGCGGTTCAGTTTTATCAAATGCTTGGACGCGAACCAGAGAACCGCGCTGTTACTCAAAAGTTATTTAGTTGGATTTCTGTCGGATCTTTCAATGTAGATGCTGGTTTATTAGTTGATCAACTATCTATATGTTTTGTGCTACTTATTACAGGTGTTGGAACCTTGATTCATATCTACTCAATCGCGTATATGGATCACGATAAAGATCGCCGCAGATTCTTTGCCTACCTCAACCTCTTTATTGCAGCGATGTTGTTATTGGTAATGGGCGATTCATACCTCAACCTCTACGTAGGTTGGGAAGGCGTCGGACTTGCTTCATACCTACTTATTGGTTTCTGGAATCAAAAGCCCGCCTACGCAACAGCGTCAAAGAAAGCTTTTATTGCGAACCGCGTTGGTGACATGGGACTTTCATTTGCAATCATGATTGCTTTTGCAACGATGGGAACCGTTTCATTTAGTGGAGTTAAAGAAGCTGCAGAAGGCACATCACAAGGTGCGCTGACTGCAATTGGCATCATGCTTTTGCTTGCTGCAACAGGAAAGTCTGCACAGTTCCCACTTCAAGCATGGCTTGGTGATGCAATGGCAGGTCCAACCCCGGTATCCGCTTTAATTCACGCAGCGACCATGGTTACAGCTGGCGTTTATTTAATTACACGCTCCAACTTTATTTTTGATGCAGCGCCAACTGCGCAGCTACTGGTCGTAATTATTGGCGCAATAACACTTCTCTTCGGTGCAATTATTGGTACCGCTAAAGATGACATTAAGAAAGCACTCGCTGCTTCGACGATGTCTCAGATTGGTTACATGGTTTTAGCAACAGGCCTCGGACCAGTTGGTTATGCATTCGCAATCATGCACTTACTTACACACGGATTCTTTAAGGCTGGGATGTTCCTTGGTGCAGGTTCGGTCATGCATGGAACTGGCGATGAAGTAAACATGCGCAAGTTTGGTGGAATCAGACACTTCATGCCATTTACATTTGCAACATTTGGACTTGGTTACTTAGCAATTCTTGGAGTTCCACCATTTGCTGGTTTTTATTCAAAAGATAAAATAATTGAAACCGCTTTTTATGCTGGA
>JAPOHK010000064.1 GCA_029979485.1 Candidatus Planktophila limnetica | reverse complement strand
GCTTTGGAGCTGCCGCAGCAGCTGCCTTCTTACGACGACGCTTTGGAGCTGCCTTCTTTGCAGCAGCCTTCTTACGACGACGCTTTGGAGCTGCCTTCTTTGCAGCAGCCTTCTTACGACGACGCTTTGGAGCTGCTGTTGTAGCAGCCTTCTTACGGCGACGCTTTGGTGCTGCTGATTTAGCAGCGGCCTTCTTGCGACGCTTTGGAGCAGATTTCTTAGCTGCAGCCACGTATTTCTCCATTCGGAATGGTTCGGATCCGTCACCCAAACCTGTTCGTGGATAAGTGTGACTGGAATTGCGCCGTAATGCCAGTCAATTTGTAAAAAAAGATAGCGCGTGTCGCAAATTAATTTTTTTAATATTTTGTGCATTTCGGTAAAAAAATCGAGATAGAAATTAAAAAAATTGGGTAATTTTTCGCCGAAATTACTTTTCGTCGCGGTTTTTTTGCTCCAATTCGCGAATTTTTCGCATTTCAACGGCAAATTCGTTCGTTTCGGCGTCGTATTTTCTAAATTTCGGTAAAAAACTCGCCAGTAAGGCAACCATAAAGACGCAGATGAGACCTCCTGCAGTTACCGAAAAGGTAAGACTGGTAGCCGCCGCCATTGAAGCTGCGCGAAGTTGTCCGGCGAGTGGTCCGATGGAGTACGAAAGTAATTCGATGCCGGCTAATCGACCGCGAAGATTGTCCGGGATGGTTTGGTTCCAGATCGTTCCGCGAAATAGAGCACTGATCATGTCGGCGCCACCAGCGATCGCCAAAAAGAAGAGCACCAAAATTAGGGAGTTAGAAATTCCTGCCAGTGCAATTGCCGCGCCCCACCCAATTGCTGCCCACATAATGGCGCGACCATGGAATCGATAGGTTTTTATCCAGCCGCTAGTCAAAGTTACGACAACAGAACCGACTGTGACTGCTGCATATAAAAATCCGAGTGCCCACGGCGCACCAAGTTGGTCAGCCCAGAACGGATAAAGCGCAGTTGGCATTGCAAAAAACATTGCTGCCAAATCTATTAAGTAAGTTCCTGTTAAATCTTGGCGACTAAATGCATATTTGATTCCTTCTAATAAGCCACGCAGGGATGGCTTTTCGGCCCCTGGGCTGGCAGGCACAGATCCCACTCGTGCAAGAAAAAGAAGTGAAATAAAGAATGTAAATACATCGAAGCCATAACCGGCAGAGATAGAGATCGTTGAAATAACAATGCCGCCAATTGTTGGACCGATGATTACACCAAGCTGCCAACGAAGACTCATGAGTGCGCTAGCTGCCGGTAAATCTTTATGTCCAACGATGCGCGGCAAAATTGCATCAGCACTAGGGCGCTGTAATCCATCAACTGATGCAAACAATCCGGCGACGACATAAATGACCCAGACCTTTGGATCAGAGCTGAGCGAATTAAGCAGCAAGGTGCCGGAGAGAACAAGGGCTGCGGCCTCGGTTGCCCAGACCATTTTCTTTCGGTCGACATAGTCCGCCAGAACTCCGCCGTAGAGGCCAAATAAAATCAGTGGAATTATCTCGATGGCTCCAACAATGCCGACGGCAATGTATGAGTTGGTGATTTCTTTAATCTGAAATGGAATCGCGACGTATGTGACCATCGAACCGAGGTAGGAAATAAGTCCCGATGCCCACAAGTTTCGAAAGTCGGGGTATTTCTTCAGTGGCGAGATATCAATCGCAAATTTACTCACCTGCAGATATTACTTAAAGGATTGCTCCGCGCTAGGAAAACGGGAACCAGCAACATCGTCAGCCCATTCTTTGGTGGCATTGAGCATTTCGGTGCGTAGATTGCGGTAAGCCTTGGCTAACTTTGGTGGATTCTTTGTAATACCCATCAAATCTGTCCAGACCAATACTTGTGAATCGCAATCAACACCGGCGCCGATGCCAACTGTTGGAATTGATAGTTCTTTGGTAATTCGGGCAGCCAAATCTGCTGGCACTAATTCCAGAACAATCGCAAAGGCACCAGCCTTTTGAAGCGCTAAGGCTGCTTCAAGAATTGCGTCCCCATCGGTTCGCCCCTGGACTTTGTATCCACCCAATTGGTGAAGGGATTGCGGAGTAAATCCGAGGTGACCCATTACGGGAATTCCGGCTGCTACTAATTTTTCAACTGTTGAAATGCGAGCGCCTTCGATTTTTACTGCCATCGCACCAGATTCTTTAAAGAAACGAGTTGAGGTAGCGAGTGCTTGTTCTGGTGATTCTTCGTACGAACCAAAGGGCAAATCTGCAACAACCATTGCGCGCTGTGATCCGCGAACAACGGCGCGAACCAAGGGAATCATTTCATCGACAGTTACAGGGATTGTGTTTTCAAAACCTAAGAAGTTATTGCCAGCGCTATCGCCTACTAAGAGGACGGGTATTCCGGCTTCATCAAAAATTGATGCCGTCATCTCTTCATAGGATGTAAGCATCGGCCATTTTTCACGGCGCTTTTTTGCATCGGCCAAATCGGCAATCGTGACGCGACGATGCGTAGCTCCGCCATATAGGGATTCCATGAAAAGACCTCCAGCCTCAAGGCTTCATACGAAGTCCCTGGGTACAAGCCAAAGCGTACTAGAAGTAGGCTTAACGTATGAAGTTGCGCGTGGCACTGGCACAGATCAACCCAACCGTTGGTGATCTCGCTGGCAATGCTGCTCTCATTTCGAAGTACACACAAGAAGCGCACGCAGCATCTGCCGATGTCATTGTTTTTCCAGAGATGGTTTTAACTGGCTATCCAGTTGAAGATCTTGCGATGCGCGCTTCCTTTAGAAGCGCAAGCAAAAACGCATTGACACAACTTGCATCAACTCTGGAGCCATCAATTGTTTCGGTGGTCGGCTATCTCGATGAATCAGTAAATGGGGCTCCACAAAACAGAGTTGCCATTGTGCACGGATCACAGGTTGTGGCTACGTATACAAAGCGCCACTTACCAAACTACGGCGTCTTTGATGAGTTTCGAAACTTTGTACCCGGCGACTCTTCCCTTGTTATCCGAGTTAAAGGCGTAGATATAGGTATCGCAATCTGTGAAGACATCTGGCACTCATTGGCAGATCTTGCAGCCCGCAAACCAGGATTAGTCCTAGTGCCAAATGGTTCGCCATATGAGCGAAATAAAGATGATGTGCGATTAGCGCTAGTTCAAAAGAGAGCTCAAGAAGTTGGTGCACCACTTGCCTATGTCAACATGACTGGTGGCCAAGATGATTTGGTCTTTGATGGCGACACCATTGTTGTTGATGCGAAGGGTTCTGTAATTTCTCGCGCCGCGCAATTTGAAGACCAGCTGCTAGTTGTTGATATTGAATCTGCCACACAGACATCTAAACCAGATGTTGTGATTTCAGAGAACGGCGCAGAGGCATCTGGCGCCGTTGCTCCTGCAGTTGCGATGCGAATGAGTGATCACCAAGAAATCTGGAACGCACTTGTCATGGGTCTTCGCGATTATGTCTCCAAAAACAAATTTAGATCCGTAGTCGTTGGTCTCTCTGGCGGAATAGATTCCGCTCTCGTTGCAGCAATAGCTGTTGATGCTCTCGGTGCTAAGTGCGTTAACGGAGTTGCGATGCCAAGTAAGTATTCATCCGATCACTCCGTCGAAGATGCCACAGCATTTGCTGCAAATACCGGCATTCACTTTAGAACAGTTGCTATTGAGCCAATGGTGCAATCCTTTATGGAGTCGATAACTCTTAAAGGTGTGGCTGCTGAAAATATTCAAGCACGCGTTCGCGGAACGACGCTTATGGGCATTTCAAATCAAGAAGGCCACCTCGTACTTGCTACCGGCAATAAATCAGAGCTTGCTGTTGGGTATTCGACTTTATATGGCGATGCCGTCGGTGGCTTTGCTCCTATTAAAGATATTTACAAAACAGATGTCTGGGCGTTGGCACGATGGAGAAATGAGCAAGCGATCTCTCGAAATGAAGTCGCACCAATTCCGGCGCGCTCTATTGAAAAAGAACCGAGCGCTGAATTACGTCCAGATCAAAAGGACTCTGATTCACTGCCAGAGTATGAATTATTAGACCAACTCTTAACTCGCTACGTTGATGGCGATGAAGGATCTGCATCGCTAATTGCCGCAGGTTTTGATAGCGCACTTGTTATGCGCGTTATTGCTTTAGTGGATAAGGCTGAATACAAGCGCCGCCAATATCCACCTGGCACCAAGGTTTCAGCACGCGCATTCGGAAAAGATCGCCGCTTGCCGATGACTTCACGCTGGAGCGAAGCGTAATTTTCGTAACATTGCCGTAACGAGGCTTTGGCACTATCTGCCTATGTCCCCAGAACAAGAAATGTCTAAGCAGCAAGAGTTTGTTATTCGCACTCTTGAAGAACGCAACATCCGATTCGTGCGTTTGTGGTTCACAGATGTTTTGGGCTTTTTAAAATCCGTTGCAATTGCACCAGCTGAATTAGAGAACGCATTTGCCGAAGGTATTGGTTTTGATGGTTCTGCAATTGAAGGATTTGCGCGCGTAACAGAGTCAGATATGTTGGCAAAGCCAGATCCTGCAACATTTTCAATCTTGCCATGGCGCACAGAAGCACCAGGTGCTGCGCGAATGTTCTGCGACATCACAATGCCAGATGGTTCGCCATCTCCTGCAGACCCACGAAATGTTTTACGTCGCACATTAAATAAAGCAGCGCAGATGGGTTACACCTGTTACACACACCCGGAAATTGAGTTCTTCTTATTTAAATCGCGACCAGAAGCAGGCGAAGCACCAGTGCCAGTAGATCAAGGCGGATACTTCGATCACACTCCAGCAGTTGTTGGTCATGACTTTAGACGCCAAGCAATTACGTTGCTTGAAGCCATGGGAATCTCCGTCGAATTTAGTCATCACGAAGGCGGACCGGGACAACAAGAAATTGATTTACGTGATGCGGATGCTTTAAGCACTGCCGATAACATCATGACATTTCGTCACGTCATTAAAGAAGTTGCACTCGATCAAGGTTTCTACGCATCCTTTATGCCAAAGCCATTTACTGATCATCCAGGCAGCGGAATGCATACTCACGTCTCGTTGTTTAAAGGTGAAGAGAATGCTTTCTATGATTCAAAAGCTGAATTTAACTTATCCAAAATTGGTCGCTCATTTATTGCTGGCATTTTGACACACGCCGCAGAAATAACTGCAGTAACAAATCAATGGGTTAATTCATACAAGCGTCTACATGGTGGCGGCGAAGCACCAGCACTGGTTAACTGGGGACCTAGTGATCGCGGAGCATTGGTTCGTTTGCCTATGTATAAGCCAGGTAAAGAAAACTCGACACGCATAGAATTTAGATCACCTGATTCTGCATGCAATCCATATCTTGCATATGCAGTCATGATTGCAGCTGGACTTAAAGGTATTGAAAAGAATTACGAATTATCTGCATCCAATGATTTGCAGACTCTGCCAACTAATCTCAACGAAGCTATTTCGGCGATGGAGAAGAGCGAACTCGTTCGCGAGACATTGGGTGAGCACGTCTTTGAATATGTGTTGCGCAATAAGCGTGCTGAGTGGCAGGACTATCGCCGCCAAGTAAGTGCCTACGAATTAGATAGGTACATCCCAGTTCTTTAGCACTTGGTGGGATAAATTTGTCCCTATGAGCAAAGAGATCACATCAGCAGGTTTACGTCGCACCAACATCATCGCCGGTATTTTCCACTTACTGCAAATGGCTGCAGTTCTGGCCCTCAGCAGCGATTTCTCACTACCAATTACTGCGACATACATGTCTGGTCCTCCAGGAACAACGT
>JAPOHK010000090.1 GCA_029979485.1 Candidatus Planktophila limnetica | reverse complement strand
GAAAGTGACGCTAAATTTTCTGCAATGAAGAGTGCACTTGCTTAATTAAGTCAGCGTTGCTTTCGCGATCTGGCATTTGTGCAATAACAATTCGAAGTCCATCTATTGGCTGAGATAATTCTTTTACTAATTGATCAACTGAGTTTACGGTGCTGGTCTTAATCTTCATCGCACTTGCGATGGTAGATAAATCTAAATCATGCGGCGTTCCAAAGATGATTTCGAATCCATCAGATCCACGGTGTGTAAGTGTTGAAAAGATTCCGCCGCCATTGTTATCGACGACGAGAATAAGCAAGTTTGGTTTTTCAGCATGAATCAAGCCCGTGAGGTCGTGCAAGAAAGATAGGTCTCCAAGTACTGCAATCGTTGATGTTCGCGCTGTAGCAACTCCAATTGCTGATGAAATATTGCCATCTATTCCGGCAAGTCCACGGTTGGCAAATGTTTCGATACCAGATCGCGCACTGGCGAATGCTTCGATATCGCGAATTGGTCTAGAGGATGAGACGTAAAGAGTTGTGCCGTTTTTGATGGTGGCAGCAACTGTGCGAGCTAAAACCGGTTCTGACCATTGTGTAATTTTTTCTAGTTCTTTAGCTGTGCGCTCTGAAAATTTCTTCCATTTTTCTAACCACTCCGAATCGGCAGTGTTTGATTCGAGGCTTGGAATCTGCGTAAAGCGTTTGTCAGCATTTCGATCTGTATCTACCGTTGCAATTCGCGAATCAATAACGATGTTCTTATCGGCTGATGCAATGTAATTATTGATGGATCGAGAAAGAGTTGTACGTCCAATGACTATTACCGTTTTTGGAGTTAGTTCTTTTGCAATGGCAGTCGATGCTAAGAATAGAGAAGCGTGCGCGATTGAGTTTTTAAGTGAAAGTGGATCTTCGCTGATTACGGGCCAACCGAGTTGGTCTGCAAAAGTATTTACTTCTTCTGCGCTAAATCCACCTCTGTCGTGACCAACGATGAGAACTGAGCGTTCACTCTTAACCTTTAAAGTGCTTGGGATTTTTGAAGATTTGATCTTGCGCGGTGCAACTTTTATCTCATCTAGCCAAGTTAAATCCGAATCAGCTGCAAGTGGTTCTTCAAATTGAATATTCAAGTGAACAGGTCCACTCGCAAGTGAATAAAGTGGCAACTCCATGGGAAAGACTGCACCAGAAATATCTGCAAAGTAACGGACGGATTTTCCAAAAATACGCGCTTGCTCGGTTGTTTGATTTGCACCCGTTTTACGCAAACGTGCTGGTCGATCCGCAGTTAACACTAAGAGTGGTGTATTCGTGTGATGTGCTTCTAAAACAGCAGGATGATAATTCGCAACAGCTGTTCCACTGGTGCAAACAATTGGAACTGCACGTCCACTAGCTTTTGCTAAACCAAGGGCAAAAAATGCTGCGGTTCTCTCATCAATGCGCGTGTGCAGCTTTATAAATCCTCTTTGTGATGCTGCAAAAAATGCAAAGCTAAGTGGTGCATTGCGAGATCCCGGTGAAATCACAACATCAGTAATTCCAGCTTCAATTATTTGGCGAACAATGACGCGTGCAAGCGAAGTTGTTTCACTCACCAGTGCCACCCCATCTCGCTAATAATTTCATCCGCACCCGCACTCCAAGTCTTACGTACCCGATCTTGCCACCATTGGGTGCGCACTGCACTTGCTTCAAGTTCAATCATCGCCGCCTCACTTGGCGTCACATCAGCAACGCGCATTTTTCCACTTTCAATTGGAATGTTTGCGATATCTGAAGCAAGTAATTGACCCGTAGCTAATCCGCAAGCAAAATCCAAATTTGGAAGCGCGCCAGCCAGACGAATTCCATGTCCAATTCCAACGGCGCTTTCAAGTGCACTAGAAACAACTACTGGCAATCGATGATGCGCTGCTAATGCAAGAGAGCGTTCAATTCCGCCCAATGGTGCAACTTTTAAAACCATAACATCGACCGCGTCCTGCAAATCTAAATCAAATGGATCTTTGGCTTTTCTGATTACTTCATCGCCTGCAATTTTCACAGGCACCATGCATGCAGCTTTGAGTTCACGAAGTTCGTCCAGTGTTGCGCAAGGTTGTTCGATGTATTGCAATAAATCTTCATCAAATGAATCATAAAAAGCGTAAATAAACTCAAGCGCTTCTTCTACTCCCCAAGTGCCGTTGACATCTAATCTCAGCGCAGCATTGGGCAATATTTCACTCACAAATTTAATGCGAGCTAAATCTTTTTCGGCGCCTGAACCAACTTTAATTTTCACTGTTGTTGCCCCTGGATACCAAGACAAAATGCTTTCTACTTCCGCACGAGTATTGACCGCAGGCAGAGTTGCATTGACGTCTATGTACTTACGTGTGGCTTTTGCGCGCGGTTGTGTTGCGCCCTCAATAGCGCTAATTAGCCAAGGAATCGATTCGTTTTCGTCGTACTCAATGAATGGTGAAAATTCGCCCCATCCCGCACTTCCTTCAATGAGAGCAACTTCGCGTGTATTAATTCCACGAAAATCAGTTTTCGTAGGTAGCGAAATTACTCGGAGGTTGTTAAGGATTGAATCGAGCATTTAATTTATTTATGGACGCTTAGGGAATTGACCAAAATCTGGCGCGCGCTTTTCTTTATAAGCATCGCGACCTTCTTGGCCTTCTTCGGTCATATAAAACAGGAGAGTTGCATCGCCAGCTAATTGTTGTACACCAGCTAGTCCATCATCTGCGGCATTAAGGCTTGCCTTGAGTAAACGAAGTGCCAAGGGAGAGTTGCGTAACATTTCACGGCACCAAGAAACTGTTTCGGCCTCTAGCTCAGCAACTGGAACAACAGTGTTGACCAATCCCATGGCGAGCGCTTCTTTCGCATCGTATGAACGTGTCATGAACCAAATTTCGCGAGCTTTTTTCTGGCCAACATTTGCAGCGAGTAATCCAGAACCATAACCGCCATCGAATGAACCAACCATTGGACCTGTCTGACCAAAGAGTGCGTTATCGGCAGCGATAGTTAGATCGCAAACAACGTGCAGAACATGTCCGCCGCCAATTGCCCAACCTGCAACCATCGCAATAACTGGTTTAGGTGTACGACGTATTTGTACCTGCAAATCCAAAACGTTTAGGCGGCCAATTCCTTGTTGTGCAAGTTTGTCATCTCCCAGATAGCCGTCATCTCCACGAACACTTATGTCGCCACCTGAACAAAATGCTTCGCTACCTTCGCCAGTTAAAATAATTACGCCGACTTCTTGGTTATCGCGCGCTAATGAAAATGCGCTCTGCAATTCAATAATTGTTTGTGGACGAAATGCGTTACGTACTTCTGGACGGTTGATTGTGATTTTTGCGATGCCATCAGCAGCTTCATATTTAATATCTGTGAATTTTTCTCCACCTGGTGCGGCTTTCCATTTCGGAATGTCACGGCTTCCAAATTCACGCTTGATTGGCTTACTCACGAACCCTCCATCAGACATCACTACCGATACAAGCGATAGCCTACGCGGGCAATGGACACATCTTCACATCGAGAAGTGCGCAGCCTCGAACCCACGCACGCTCTGGCCGAATATGTGAGTGCGCTTGATAAAGCCCTCACAGCAGTAGGTCCTGCCCTTGGATGTGGCCCAGTTCATTCCACATCAGTGCGATCAGATATTTCAATACTTGTTGCAACCAGCGGCAGCACCGGAACTCCAAAAGAAATAGCACTGACAGCTTCTGCATTGCTAGCAAGTGCAGCTGCATCAAATAAATATCTCAAAGCAGCCAAAGGCGATACCTGGTCATTGTTATTGCCACTAACTCACATTGCAGGCATTAATGTTTTGATGCGGGCGAAGCAATTAGGAACAGAGCCCCTTGATCTTCGCAATCATGTCGGTGAATATCCACACGCAGATTTCACTGCAATCGTTCCAACACAATTATTTAATGCACTGACTGAAAACCCCGCTTTGCTGAAACATCTTCAAGGAGCCAAAGCCGTTCTAGTTGGTGGAGCATCTTTATCAGAAGAACTTCGAGCACAGGGTGTTGCGGCTGGAATTAACATCATTACAACATATGGAATGTCTGAAACTTGTGGCGGCTGTGTTTACGATGGAGTTGCACTCGATGGTGTTGCATTTGATATAACAACTGATGGACGTATCAAAATCTCTGGACCGATTTTGGCAGATGTTAAAAAAGAAAACGGATGGTTTGTTACACAAGATTTAGGAAAAATTGTGGATGGCAAACTTCAGGTTATTGGAAGATCTGATGATGTGATTATCAGCGGTGGTGAAAACATTTCACTGAGTGCAATTGAGGCAGCAATCAATAAGAAGTATCCCAATTTATTGGTGGCAGCCTTTGCAACGCCAGATAGCAAGTGGGG
>JAPOHK010000045.1 GCA_029979485.1 Candidatus Planktophila limnetica | reverse complement strand
TTAACAAAGAACTCTTCGGCCGGAGATGATCCGCGTCCATCACACGGTATTAACTCATAACGAGTAGATAAATCTGCGTAGATATCATCTGCTGTAACGAGTGATGAACGTTCCCAAATTCCACCGGCGTCCAGTGGCATCTGTTCGATGAAACGTAGCGCCAAGTTATTGGCAAGTGCCCATTCAAGAAGTGCGAGTGCTTCATCAGCGTTGACGCCCTTGAGCAATACTGCATTTATTTTTATGGGATTTATGCCCGCAACTTGCGCTGCTTTGATTCCTGCAAATACATCATCTATTCGATCGCGATGAGTCATTAACTTAAATCTATCTCTGTCTAATGTATCCAAGCTGATATTGATTCGAGTTAATCCCGCATCTGCTAAAGGCTTTGCAACTTTTTCCAGAGTTAAAGCATTTGTAGTCATCGTCAAAGTCGGCGCATTTTTGATCGCGTTTATACGCGAAACAATTTCAACAATGTCTGGGCGAAGCAGTGGTTCTCCCCCAGTTAAGCGAACTTCATTAATTCCTTCACTAACTGCAATTTCAATTACACGTACAAGTTCATCCGTTGTGAGTTGATGCTCCGAAGGTAACCACGAAGCAAAATCATGTGGCATGCAATAGGTGCAGCGAAGGTTGCAGCGATCTGTCAGTGAAACGCGTAGGTTGCGATGAACACGGCCATATGTATCAATTAATGTGTTCATGCGAAGTTAACCCACTGATCGCTGCCATCTGCAAATACTTGGTGCTTCCAGATTGGCAATTTTTCTTTCACGGCATTTACGAGAGCGCTGCACGCATCAAAGGCTGCTTCTCGGTGATCGGCACTGACTGCGACAGCAAATGCACACTCACCGATTGCTATATCTCCATAACGATGAGCGACCGCTACATCGTTTACTGCATAGCGCGCACTCACTTCAGAAACGATTTTCTGGAGGACTTCTTGTGCACTTGGATGAATTTCATATGTAAGCGTTAATACATCTTTACCGCCATCGTGATTTCGAACATCTCCACTGAAGCTAACAACCGCCCCAGATTTATCACTTCTGACAAGAGAGGCAAGATGAGCTGCCGAAATTTCTTGGTCGGTCACGAAAACTTTATCCATGGTCTTTGCCGCGCAATTGCTCGTGAATATGTCCGGCTAGGCGTTCGATAATTACTAAACCATCTTTTGCGGCCCCAGGAGATCCAGGCAGGTTAAGAATCAACGTTGATGAATTAGTGCCTGCCAGTCCGCGGGAAAGATCTGCTGTTGGAACTTTCTCACGTGAATATGCACGTAGCGCTTCTGGGATTCCGGGTAATAATTTTTGTATGTGCGGAGCTGTTGCCTCAGGTGTGACATCCGTTGGAGAAATACCGGTGCCACCTGTTGTGACAATTAGATCTACTTGTGCTGATAGAGCGTTCGTAATCGCATCTGATATTTGCTTCACGTCATCAGGGACAATTACAACATCGGAAACTTCATAACCCAAAGCTTGTAAACCAGTTTTTAGAATTTCACCACTTGTGTCTTCATATATTCCAGCCGATGCACGTGCGCTTGCAGTAATGATTGCAGCTTTCACGGACGCTTCCACGATCCGTTTCGCCCACCATCTTTGCTATCTACCTGAACATGCGAAATTGCTGCAGATGGATCAACTGCTTTGACCATGTCAATAATTGTTAGGGCTGCAACACTTACAGCAGTCAGTGCTTCCATCTCTACGCCTGTGCGATCTGCAGTCTTTACCTTTGCAACAATTGCTACACCTGCACTATCTATTTCGCACTCAACAGTGACTGAATGAAGTGCAATTGGATGACAGAGCGGAATCAAATCTGGTGTGCGCTTTGCTCCCATAATTCCTGCAATGCGCGCAGTTGCTAAAACATCACCTTTGGGGACTGTCTTATCGCGAAGCATTGTGATTACTTCTGTAGAAAGTTTTACGTGTCCGCTCGCTTCTGCAGTACGCACAGTGACATCGCGATTGCTGACATCGACCATATGTGATTGACCATCAGCATCTAGATGGGTCAATTTCTTCTCGCTCATAATTCAGTAAGTCTAGGGCTGGAGTGGGCACTTATTAAATCCTGCGGCGTATCAATATCTATCAGCGCACGAGCATCTACCTGCACTTCATCAATTTCCAGCAACTCACAGAGGGCGCGCATTGATTGGCCATGCGGGTTACCTAGTTTTTCAATGGCAGATAAGAGAGCATCACGGCGATAGATTCCACATAGTGGTTGTTTAAAGCCATCTTTATCTATGGGCATTGCGGCATCACTTTTAATTGAATAGAACAACTTTGGAAAAAGTACCGGACCATAGGGCATATCAACTGCTGCAATTGCAACGAATTCGGTATCAATTTCCTGTAATCCCCGAGCAATACCGGCAACTGGACCACCTAGTGGCGGTTCTTCAAAGACATCTTTACCGACGATGACTATTTTGACCTGTTTCGGAATGAAACTAAGTACGTGATCTAAAAGTGAAACGCCATGCAACAGTGCTGCGGACTTATCTGAACCAAAACGTTTATTGGTACCGCCAGATAAAACAATGGCGCTCCACGTTTGTGATTTCATGTATAAATAATAGGTGTAGAAAAATCATCGCCCGCCGCACTCCTAAAGAACAGGTAGAAGGAGTGCTGCGGGCGTTGATTTGGTATTTAAATTAGTTTCCCGAGGAGAAGGCGGCATCAAATGATGCAGCTGGTGGCTCAATCGCGCACATCTTGCGAATGAACTCCAGTGATTCAGGTCCACCAATTAAACGATCCATTCCAGCGTCTTCCCATTCAACTGAGATTGGACCGTTGTAACCGATTGCATTGAGCATGCGGAAACATGCTTCCCATGGAACATCACCATGACCAACTGACACGAAGTCCCATCCGCGTCGTTGATCTGCCCATGGAAGATGAGAACCTAAGCGACCATTACGACCGTTTAGTTGTTTAACGGACTCTTTGCAGTCCACGTGATAAATGCGATCTTTGAAATCCCATAAGAATCCAACAGGATCAAGATCTTGCCAAATGAAGTGGCTTGGATCAAAGTTCAATCCAAATGCTGGACGGTGCTTAATCGCTTCAAGAGTACGAACAGTTGTCCAGTAGTCGTAAGCAATTTCAGATGGATGTACTTCGTGTGCGAACTTAACTCCGACTTCATCAAAGACATCAAGAATTGGATTCCAGCGATCTCCAAAGTCTTTATAACCAGCATCAATCATTGCTGGTGGTACTGGTGGAAACATTGCAACTGTGTGCCAAATTGAAGAGCCGGTAAAGCCGACAACAACTTTAACTCCGAGTTTTGCAGCTGCGCGCGCAGTATCTTTCATTTCATTTGCGCAACGTTGGCGTACACCTTCAGGATCTCCATCGCCCCACAAACGTGAAGGCAGAATTCCCTTGTGGCGTTCATCAATTGGGTGATCGCATACTGCTTGCCCTACAAGGTGATTTGAGATTGCAAATACTTTGAGGTTGTACTTTTTCAAGATTGCGTGACGGCCTTCGATGTAACCAGGCTCGTTAAGTGCGCGATCTACTTCAAAGTGATCGCCCCAACATGCAATTTCTAATCCGTCATATCCCCATGAAGAGGCGAGTCGGCACATTTCTTCAAATGGCAGATCAGCCCATTGACCGGTGAAGAGCGTTACTGGACGTGGCATTTTCTTCTCCTTCTATTTCACGTTAGTGAGTTGTGATTTATTTTCTGCACTTGCTTCAACCGCATCAAGAACTTGCTGAACGTACAAGCCGTCAGCAAACGAAGGAGATGGGTTTGAGTTCTTATCAATTGCAACTATGAAGTCATAAACCTCATGAGTAAATGTATGTTCGTAACCAATGATGTGCCCCGGTGGCCACCACGCTGCGACGTATGGTTGTGCGCCATCTGTAGTCAGAATCTTTCTAAATCCTGCTTCAGATGACGCTGTTGTGTGATCGTGAAATAGCAACTCATTCATATCTTCAAAGTTAAAGTACAAGCTTCCCTTTGAACCATTTACTTCGATAGACATCGCATTCTTGCGACCTGCTGCAAAACGAGTTGCTTCAAATGTTCCGATTGCGCCATTTTCAAAGTTGGCGGTAAATACAGCAGTGTCATCGACAGTTACTTGTCCACGACCAGATGATGTTCCAGCAGTTAATCCTGTGTAAGCCGCTGGTAGTGGACGCTCCTTAATGAAAGTCTTTAGCTGTCCACTCACAGATGTGATCTTCGAACCAGTTAAGAAATATGAGGCATCAATGATGTGGGCTGCAATATCTCCCAGTGCACCAGAGCCTGCAGTCTTCTTATCAAGGCGCCAGACCAATGGGAACTCTGGATCGATAATCCAATCCTGCAAGTAATTAGCGCGTACGTGGAAAATTGTTCCAAGCTTTCCGCTTTCAATAAATTGTTTTGCAACAGCAAGGGCTGGAACGCGGCGATAGTTAAATGCAACCATTGATTTGGTTCCATTCTTTTCAGCATCAGCTGCTGCATCTGCCATGGCCTTGGCTTCCTTGCCATTATTGGCAAGAGGCTTTTCACAAATTACATGCTTGCCGGCTTTTAGGGCAGCAATTGCAATTTCTTCGTGAGTATCGCCTGCAGTACAGATATCAATTACATCGATATCGCTACGAGCAATAACTTTCTTCCAATCAGTTTCTGCTTCATTCCAACCAAAAGTAACGCGCGCAGCTTCAAGTGCATCTTTACTTCGACCGCAGATAACTGTCATTTCTACTTGTGGGGCATCAGGGAAGAAGTGATTAACGCTTCTCCATGCATGTGAGTGCACTTTTCCCATGAAGCCATAGCCAATCATTGCAACACGCAAAGTCTTTGACATTTTTCTGACTCCTTTTTCTTTTTAAGCGACCCCGAGATATTTGTTCTGCAACTCCGCGCTTGCGCGCAATTCCTTCGATGAAACCGTTGCTTGAATTTCACCGTTAGAAAGAATCACGATTTCATCGCAGAGTGTTGAAGCAATCTTTAGGTTTTGTTCGATGAGCAATACACGCTGTCCTTGGGAAACGAGTTCGCGAAGAGAATTTCCAAGGTGCTCGACAATTGCTGGTGCTAAACCTTCTGATGGTTCATCCATCAGTAGCAGTGTTGGATCAGTCATGAGCGCACGACCAATTGCAAGCATCTGCTGTTCTCCACCAGATAGCATCGCGCCACCATTTTTCTTGCGCTCTGCAAGACGTGGGAAAAGTTCGTAAACTTTTTTAGCTGTCCACTTGCTTGTGCGCTTTTCAAGGATTCGAAGGTGCTCATCAACAGTCAGAGATGGAAACACCCGACGACCTTGAGGCACATAACCAATTCCAGCATTTGCAATTTTTGTTGGTGATAGTCCGGTAAGGGTGACACCACCATATGTAATCGTTCCAGCAGTTGTTGCATTTAACCCCATGATTGCTTGAGCTAGTGTGCTTTTGCCCATTCCGTTTCTGCCCATGAGTGCAACCGGTTTGTCAGACACTTTCAAGTTAACGCCATGAAGTACGCGCACATGACCGTATCCAGCTTCTACGCCAGAAATAATGAGGTCACTCATGATTGCTCCCTAAGTAAAGATCACGTACTGCAGAACTATTACGAACTTCATCTGGTGAACCTTGCATAAACATTGTTCCGTCGTGCATCACAATTACATCATCTGCAACCGCAAGTGCAACAGCCATATCGTGTTCAATCAAAACTAAAGTCATGTCTTTATCTAAAGATTTAAGTAGATCAACAAGACGACCGCGCTCAGTTGGGCTGATACCAGCTGCAGGTTCATCGAGCATTAAAATCTTTGGGCGCATAGCAAGCGCCATTGCAACTTCTAGTTGGCGAGATTCGCCGTGTGAAATATCTGAAACTAATACATCTGCTTTCTTAAGCAAATCTACCTTTTCCAAAATTGATGTGCTCTCGCTATGTAAACGATCAGATTCGGCAGGATTTGCAAGCCAGCTAATTTTCTTTTCTCCAAGTGCCTGGCGCAGTGATGTATAAAGATTCTCGCGCACAGTAAGGCCCTGGAATAACTTTGATGTCTGGAAAGTACGAGCTATGCCTAACTTGGCACGGCTGTGTGCTGGTTGTTTAGAAACATCTTGCCCAAAAACGGATATGGATCCACTGCTCAGTGGATAGACACCGGTAATTAAATTGAAGAGTGTTGATTTTCCTGCGCCATTTGTTCCAATAATTGTTAATCGCTTTCCGTGGCTGACATCAAAGCTGATGTCAGCCACGGCGCGAATACCACCAAAGTTACGTGAAACACCGCTCAGTGATAGAGCGTGAGTACTTGCTTTAGTGGTTGTTGACATGTTTGTTTACTTAACGTCCGCGCAAGAGTTAACGCGACCAAAGACCTTAGTTCCTTGAGCGACCTTATCTTGGCGCTTAAGTGACTTGGTCTTGAATCCACCCTTGCCATCAGAAATTACCTGATAGATGAAGTTAGAAACAATTGCGTTGCGGTTCTTATCCATTGAAAGTGGACCTGTTGGTGTATTCCACTTCAAGTTAGATAGAGCCTTGCGGTATGCAGCTTGTCCGTTTGAAAGGTCGCCCTTTACTTGTACGAGACCGAGCAACATTGACTTATCGCTCATGAATCCAACAACGCTGAAGATGTTTGGTCCAGTGCCAGCTGCAGCGAGCTGTGCCTTGAACTTGTCGTATTCAGGTGATGTGTATGAGTCATCAGGAACTGGTCCGCCACCAATTGTGTTAAGTGCGGCATCGCCAATGTCAGCCTTAGATCCAAGAACTGTTCCATCAACGAGGATTGCTCCACCGATCAATGGCTTCTTCAGACCGAACTGAACAGCTTGCTTCAAGAACTGAACTGCGTCAGCTCCACCAAGTCCTGCATAAATTGCATCTACATCCTTTGGAAGAGCTGCGATTTGTGATGAGTAATCCTTTGTACCAAGTGCTGGCCATTGTGCACCAACAATTGTTCCGCCGGCCTTACAGAAACCAGTAGCGAAGCCACCAGCATTTGCGTAAGGGAATGAGTAGTCATCAGCAATGATTGCAACTTTCTTGTATCCAAGTTGCTTGTAAGCAATTTCACCAACACCACCAGACCACTGTGCGGCATCGCCGTGGAAACGGAAGAAGTTTGGAGACTTCACGCGGTTAGTTGCTTCTGATGCAGATGCGGTTGTGTTA
>JAPOHK010000083.1 GCA_029979485.1 Candidatus Planktophila limnetica | reverse complement strand
ATTGGCAGGGTCATTTCCCCGACACAATGCGCGGGGGGAAGTTCTTAAATCATTTCAGAATGGCTGAACTCCACGCTAAGGAATCACCAGATCGCATCTGGGAACTCGAGCAATGGGGCGCACTATTTGATCGCACCGCAGAAGGAAAAATTAGCCAACGCAACTTTGGCGGACATGAATATCCTCGCCTTGCACACGTTGGTGACCGCACTGGCCTAGAACTTATTCGCACAATGCAACAGCGCATCGTCGCGCTGCAACAAAAAGATGGCAAGACATATCAATCAATGGAGAGCCACCTCAAAGTATTTCCAGAGTTAACAGTTACAGAAATTATTAAAGAAGATGGAAAAGTTGCGGGTGTTTACGGATACTGGCGCGAAACCGGTGCAGAAGTTTTATTTGAAGCACCAGCAGTAATCATTGCAACTGGTGGAGTTGGCAAGACATTTAAAATTACATCTAACTCTTGGGAAGGTACAGGAGATGGTCACGCACTTGCGCTTAAAGCTGGTGCAAACCTTGTTGATATGGAGTTCTTGCAATTCCACCCAACAGGAATGGTCTGGCCACCATCTGTTCGCGGAATTCTCGTAACAGAATCTGTGCGCGGTGAAGGCGGAGTTCTTACCAACACCAACGGCGAACGCTTTATGTTTAAGTACATTCCAGATGTATTTAAAGATAAGTATGCAGATAACGAAGAAGAAGCAGATCGTTGGTACACAGATCAAGATAACAATCGCCGTCCACCTGAGTTATTGCCACGCGATGAAGTTGCTCGCGCAATTAACGCCGAAGTTAAAGCAGGACGCGGAACAGAACACGGCGGAGTATTTCTCGATGTTTCAAAGCGTTTAAGTGCTGAAGTAATTAAAAAGCGTTTGCCATCTATGTGGCACCAGTTCTATGAATTAGCAGGCGTTGATATTACAAAGGAGCCAATGGAAGTTGGTCCAACATGTCACTACGTAATGGGCGGCGTTGAAGTAGAACCAGATACTGCAGCAGCAGTTGGTGTTCCTGGTTTATTTGCTGCCGGCGAAGTCGCGGGCGGAATGCACGGGTCAAATCGTCTTGGCGGTAACTCACTCTCAGATCTACTTGTATTTGGTCGTCGCGCAGGAATGGGCGCCGCTGAATATGTAAAGAGCGCAAAACCAGTTTCTGTAAGTGATGCTTCTATTAAAGCGGCAGCAGATCGAATCGAAGCACCATTTACACGTAGTGGTGGCGAAAACTCATACTCACTACACGCAGAACTTCAAGAAATTACACACAACCTCGTTGGAATTATTCGCACAGGTTCTGAACTAAAAGAAGCAATTGAAAAAATTGCAGAAATTAGAAAGCGCAGTGCAAATGTTTCTGTTGCCGGTGGTCGTAAATTCAACCCTGGTTTCCACCTTGCGTTTGATTTAGACAACATGTTGTTAGTTGCCGAAAGCACGGCGAAATCAGCAATCTCTCGCGAAGAGTCTCGTGGTGGACACACACGTGATGACTTCCCACAACTAGACAGCAAGTGGCGCCAGGTAAATCACATCGCGTCCTTTGATGGAAAAGAAGTGACCGTGCGCAAACAACCACTACCAGCACTACCAAAAGAACTCTTTGATCTATTTGATGTCCATGAATTAGAGAAGTACATGACACCGGAAGAAATCGCGAAAGGCGGTGCACGCTAATGGCACGCAAACTGAAGATGCGCATTTGGCGCGGAGACGCGGACAACGGTGGTTTGCAAGATGTAACAGTCGAAGCAAATGAAGGAGAAGTAGTACTCGATGTAATTCACCGCGTGCAAGCAACACAGATGGGCGATCTCGCTGTTCGCTGGAACTGTAAGGCTGGCAAGTGCGGTTCATGTTCAATGGAAATTAATGGCAAGCCACGTCTTGCTTGTATGACACAAGTTGCTTCATATGGCGATGAAGAAACAATTACTGTCACACCGCTTCGTGCTTTCCCAGTAATTAAAGATCTCGTAACTGACGTCTCATTTAATTACAGAAAAGCAATGGAAATTCCATCGTATGAACCACCTGCAAATCTCAAGCCAGGTGAAGCTCGTATGGAGCAAGTAGATGTTGAGCGCAGCCAAGAGTTCCGCAAATGTATTGAGTGCTTCTTGTGCCAAAACACATGTCACGTTGTTCGCGATCACGAAGAGAACAAGAAGTCCTTTGCTGGACCACGCTTCTTTATCCGGATCGCTGAACTAGATATGCATCCGCTCGATACTCTAAAAAACCGTAAGCAAAAGGCTCAAGAAGAGCACGGTCTTGGAATGTGCAACATCACCAAGTGCTGTACTGAAGTGTGCCCAGAGCACATCCGCATTACAGATAACGCAATCATTCCGATGAAAGAGCGCGTAGTAGATGTTAAATACGATCCAATTCGCTGGTTAGGCACAAAAATTCGGAAGCGCGAAGGTATCGTTTAATACATGAATCAAAGCGTCAATGTGCGATCAATTTCATTGGTCTCACTTGGCGGAATACTCGGTTCACTACTTCGATTCACAATCGGTGAGATATTTACTAATTCGCGCACCGCAACTCTCATTGCAAACCTATTAGGCGTTGCTATCGCTACGTTTTTAATTGTCTTTATGGAGCGCCGTGGAAGTACTGATCAACGCCACTTCTGGTTGCCTGGTTTTTGTTCCGGATTAACAACATTTTCTGCGGTGGCATTGCTAACACTCGAACCAAGTGATGGCGGAACGATGTACATAAGTGTCACAGTCATTGCCAGCTTGGCAATCATTGCAATTCTTATGCCGATCGCTCGCAAAATTATTGCGGTGCGTGCATGAGAGTTCTATTCGTAATTCTCGGCGCTGCAATCGGTGCACCCGCACGTTTTGTCATTGACCAATCCTTACGTAAATTCTCAAACGCTCCGTGGGGAACTTTTACTGTAAACGTTCTTGGATCATTTGTTATCGGTCTTACATGGGGCGCAACAGATAACATCACTGCTCTGATTGCAGTTGGATTTGCTGGGGCATTTACAACGTGGTCAACATTTATGTTAGATATTTACCTAGCGATTCAACGCAAAAGTTTTACAGCAGCAATAATTAATTACATTGGTTCTTTAGCTCTGGGATTATTAGCCGCAGCTCTTGCAATCAATCTAGTCTCTTAAAGAGGCCATCCACTTTTCAATTTGATCTGGGTGACGTGGCAAATTTTCACTTAAATTACGGCAACCATCAGCGGTAACAACAACGTCATCTTCAATACGAATTCCGATTCCACGGTATTCAGGTGCAAACATCTCATCATCAGGTTGGATATAAAGTCCTGGTTCTACAGTTAAAACCATGCCCTCTTTGAGTGTTCCAAGAACATAATCTTCATCGCGCGCTTTATCGCAATCATGCACATCCATACCGAGCATGTGACTTACTCCGTGCAAAGTCCAACGGCGATGCAATCCATTTTCTGGCAATAAAGACTCTTCAGGTGACATTGGTAGAACACCCATATCCCACAAGCCTTTTGCCAATACTTCTTGGCATGCAGCGTTAATTGATTTAAATGTCGCACCAGGTTTTACTGCAGCAAAACCAGCAAGTTGTGCTTCATAAACCAACATGTAAAGCGCACGTTGCGCGGGAGAGAACTTTCCAGAAATTGGCAGTGTGCGAGTGATATCTGCCGTGTAATACGAATCCATTTCGATTCCAGCATCAATAAGAATTAATTCACCGGGGCGAACTGCGCCATCATTTTGGATCCAGTGCAGCACACATGCATGCGAACCAGAGGCTGCAATAGTTTCGTACCCCAAATCATTTCCGGCAATGCGTGCGCGGCCAAAGAACGCTGCTTCAACAACTCGCTCGCCGCGAGGAGTGCTAATTGCCGCTGGAAATGCGCGAACAACATCGGCAAATCCTTTGGCGGTTTCATCGCAAGCGCGTTGTAACTCAGAAATTTCGTAATCATCTTTAATTAGTCGGGCCGCAGATGTAAATGTTTCAAACTCTTTTTCTTGCGGGTGCACCGCAACATTCTTATCAACCACAGGATCTAGACCACGAATAGTTAGTGCAGCAGCGCCATCTTTAAGAAGTTCTTGCAGATCATCGACTCGGCGCGTTTCGATCTGATAACGATCTTGTGCTTCTTTTAATGTGAAGCGACGGCCAACCCATAATTCGCCAAAGCGACGATCGGTATAAAAAGCGTGAGTATCGCGAGTAGAGCGCGGGTGAATATACAAATATGTTTCGTGACCATCTGCACTTGGTTCAAGAACTAAAACAGCATCAGCGCTTGCTTCAACACCTTGCACTCCAGAGTAATAAGCAAAAGCAGAGTGCGGTCTAAATCTGTAATCAGTATCGTTACTGCGAACTTTGAAACCACCAGCTGGCAAAATCAAACGAATACCTGGATATTGCGCAGACAAAGCCGCGCGGCGAATGAATGCAGATGTAACAGCGGGACCAGCAACGACATCATCTAAATCTGATGGCACCCAACCTTTGGACATAAAGTCGGCATAAGCAGGAGAAGGAGTGTTATCCCGCGCTGCTTTCACAACCTCTTTTTGATCCATGCGGGGAAGTCTAAAGCGAAACGCTTTGTACCGCGACTGACTTTGTACCTGTAAACTTGCTGCGTACAAGGAGACGTCGCATAGCCCGGTCGAGTGCGCCTCACTGCTAACGAGGTAAGGGGTTAAACCCTTCAGGAGTTCAAATCTCCTCGTCTCCGCTCATCTTTAGCTTAAATTCGTCATTTCTATTTATTGT
>JAPOHK010000047.1 GCA_029979485.1 Candidatus Planktophila limnetica | reverse complement strand
GCATTCTTCTTGCGCTGTTTCTTAGCTGGCGCATAGAGATACATTCCGCGCAGAAGTCCTTGCAAATCTAAATTGTCAGGTTCTGCTGGTTGTACATATGGCTCGTTATACACGGTGAGGTAGTAATAAATATTCTCACTATTTTCACCATACATACGGCGCAATCCATCTTTAAAGATATGACCAATTTCAAATGCAAATGCTGGATCGTAGGCAACGACGGCAGGGTTTGTTGCTGCGAGCAAATGTGAATGCCCATCTTCGTGTTGCAAACCTTCGCCATTTAGCGTTGTACGGCCTGCAGTTGCACCTAAAACAAAGCCGCGGACCAATTGGTCTGAAGCTGCCCAGAAAGCATCGCCAGTGCGCTGGAATCCAAACATTGAGTAGAAGATATAAATTGGAATCATTGGTTCATCATGAGTTGAATATGAAGAACCAACTGCTGTGAATGAAGCGACTGAACCCGCTTCATTGATACCTTCGTGCAAGATTGCACCTGCAGTGGATTCCTTATAAGAGAGCATCAACTCACGGTCAACTGCAAGATACTGCTGACCATGTGGTGAGTAAATCTTCATCGTTGGGAAGAGTGAATCCATTCCGAAGGTACGTGCTTCATCAGGAATAATCGGAACAATTCGATTTCCAAGACCCTGATCTTTTACTAAGTCTTTCAACATTCGAACAAAGGCCATAGTGGTTGCAACTTCTTGCGCTCCAGATCCGCGACGCACAGATTCGTACACATCATCAGCAGGTTGTGGCAATGGGCGAGAAATTACGCGACGGCGAGGCACTGTTCCACCGAGCGCACGTCGACGCTCTTGCAAGTATTGCATTTCAGGCGAATCGGCAGCTGGCTTGTAATAAGAAGGTAAGTACTTATCTAACTTGTCATCTGAAAGTGGAATATCAAGGCGATCGCGGAATTCGATGATGTCTTCAAGCGTCATCTTCTTCATCTGGTGAGTTGAGTTACGCGCTTCAAAGTGCGAACCAAGTGTCCAACCCTTAATTGTTTTCGCCAAGATGACTGTTGGTCGACCATTCTTCTCACTCGCTGCTGCATATGCTGCGTAGAGCTTGCGATAGTCATGTCCACCACGCTTTAAGTTCCAGATTTGATCATCAGACCAATTTGCAACCATTGCAGCAGTACGTGGATCGCGACCGAAGAAGTGTTCACGAACGAATGCACCGTTTTCAGCTTTGAAGGTCTGGTAATCACCATCAAGAGTCGTATTCATCAAATTAACGAGTGCACCCTCGCGATCTTGGGCAAGAAGTGGATCCCAACCGCGGCCCCATACAACTTTGATGACATTCCATCCGGCACCACCAAAGATTGATTCAAGCTCTTGAATAATCTTTCCGTTGCCTCGAACTGGCCCATCTAGGCGTTGCAAATTACAGTTAACAACAAAGGTTAAATTGTCGAGTTTCTCGCGAGATGCAAGACCAATTGCACCGAGAGTGTCGACTTCGTCCATTTCACCATCACCGAGGAATGCCCACACATTCTGATCACTTGTATCTTTAATGCCACGGTTATGTAGATAACGATTAAAACGTGCTTGATAAATTGCATTGATAGGACCAATACCCATCGAGACTGTTGGGAATTGCCAAAAGTCTGGCATCAAGCGGGGATGTGGGTATGACGATAGACCGCCAGCAGTGTGTGAAAGTTCTTGGCGGAATCCATCTAATTGATCTTCTGTAAAACGTCCTTCAAGGAATGCACGTGAATACATTCCGGGGCTGGCATGTCCTTGGAAGAAGATCTGATCTCCGCCACCTGGATGATCCATTCCACGGAAGAAGTGGTTAAACCCAACTTCATAAAGAGCAGCAGAAGATGCATACGTTGAAATATGTCCGCCTACTCCAACACCAGGGCGTTGCGCACGATGGACCAACATCGCAGCATTCCAACGAATGAATGCGCGGATACGCCGCTCAATATCTTCATCACCAGGAAATGCTGGTTCGTGTTCTGGAGAAATGGTGTTGATGTAATCAGTCGTTCGAAGTGAAGGAAGTCCGATGTTCTTTTCATGTGCTCGCTTGAGCAACGACAACATGAGATAACGGGTACGAACTGGACCCGCTGCAGCTAGCGCTGCATCAAAAGAAGCCTGCCATTCTGCGGTTTCACTGGGATCGGTATCGACTAGCTGTTCAATATTCTGATCTGGATGCCCAGAGAATTCGGTCATGGCCGTATTCTCCCGCCAAAGGCGTGTGAGAGCAAAAAAATCCCGTGTGAGGCTGGTTAAAACCCTTGTAAATATCTGTCTCATCCGTTGGACTTATCCCGTGGCATTACGCATGGGTTTTGCTAAAGGAGAGATCGTCCTAGAAGTCGGATACGGACCCGACTGCGACGATGAACTGCGCACACAAATTAAAGAGATTGTTGGCACAGATTTTCTCGAAAATTCAACGAATGAAGTTGTCGATGCTGTGCTGCTCTGGTTTCGTCAAGATGATGGTGATTTAGTTGATGAATTGATGGATGCACTTACCTATCTCACTGAGACAGGCCCAATCTGGGTCCTCACACCAAAAGTAGGTAGAGATGGACATGTTGAGCCAAGTGACATTCAAGATGCTGCTCCCATATGTGGTTTGAATCAAACTTCAACTCTTGCCGTTGCCAAGGATTGGACCGCTACTCGTCTAGTGGCACGTAAGGGTGGCAAGCGATAGATTCGCTCCATGACATTAGAAATCGGACAAGCAGCACCAGATTTTGAATTAAAAGATCAGCATGGAGCAAAGGTAAAACTCTCATCTTTCAAAGGCGAAAAGAACGTTGTAGTTCTCTTTATTCCTTTTGCTTTCACGGGAACTTGCACCGGAGAACTCTGTGCTATTCGTGATGATTTAGCTTCCTTCCAAAATGACAATGTGCAAGTGATTGCAATTTCCTGCGACTCACCCTTTACACAAAAAGTATTTGCAGAGCAAGAAGGATACAAATTCCCCGTACTTTCAGATTTCTGGCCACACGGTGCAACTGCTAAGGCTTACGGCGTTTTTAATGAAGATCTTGGTTGCGCATTACGCGGAACATTTATCCTCGATAAGCAAGGAATCGTTCGCTGGTCAGTAGTAAATGGACTTGGCGATGCTCGCAATAACGGAGATTACAAAACTGCAATTGCTGCGCTGTAATAATCCGTAAATTACGCATGATTTTCGTTCCCGCGAAGAAATAAAGTAGTATTCGCGGGCACGCCGGGTGGTTAGCTCAGTGGTAGAGCGCCTCGTTTACACCGAGGATGTCGGGGGTTCGAAACCCTCACCGCCCACTTACATAAATGCCTGAGTTGTATAAACTCAGTTGCATGACAACCATCTTGGATTCAATTGGAAATACTCCACTCATCAACATTGAGGGAATTTGGATCAAGATGGAGTATCTAAACCCATCAGGTTCCATTAAAGCGCGAATTGCGAAATACATGATTGAGCGCGCTGAAAAAGAAGGAAAGCTCAAACCTGGTGACACAATTGTTGAGGCTTCTTCAGGAAATACTGGAAATGCAATGTCCATGGTTGCTGCCGTCAAGGGTTACAAGATGTTGGTGTTAATGCCAACTGGTTTGAGTCAAGAGCGTGTTGCAATTTCACGTGCCTTTGGGGCAGAAGTTCGCACTATTGGTGATTTCCATGTCAACGATGCGCTCGAAGAATGCAGACGATTAGGAAATGAACCTGGATATTTTGCTCCACAACAATTTGATAATGAATGGAATGTCGAAGAGAACCGTGAATGGTTAGGCCAAGAGATACTGAAAGAGCTTCCCAACAAACCTCAGTTAGTTGTCGGTGGCGTGGGAACAGGCGGCACCATTATTGGTGTGGGCCAGGCATTTAAAGCAGTTAATCCTGATTGCAAAATTTATGCTCTCGAACCTTCAGAGTCATGCACCATTGCCTGCGGTGAAGTACAGAAGCACCTCATCGAAGGTATTTCGGATGGGTTTGTTCCTGGGATTATTGAAAGACATAAGTCAGAGATTGATGGCTTTATTCATGTGCACTCACCAGAATCTGTTGAAGAGATGCAAAGAATTGCACGCACGTATGGAATCTTTATCGGACCTTCATCGGGTGCGCATCTGATTGCTGCAAAGCGCTTGAAAGAAGAGCTAGGACTTGAAACAGTTGTGACATTCTTCTGTGATGAAGGTGAGAAATATATGAAGGATTACTGGCTAAAGTTCTAAGATTTAAGCGACTTATGGGAGAGAAATGAAATACATAATCTTTGTTATTGATGGACCGGGTAACCCGGCAAATTCCGATGAGATGCAGCATATTGATGCCTTTAATGAAAAACTTGAAAAGAATGGGCATTGGGTGACTGCTGCGGGAATTCAACAATCCAAAGGAGCAGTGCTCATCGATAACCGCAGTGGTAAAAATCTGGTGGAACATGCTTCAATTACAACTGGATCTGATTCATACAGTGGATTTTGGATTATCGAAGCTGAGTCTGACGAGAAGGCTCAAGCACTTGCGCTCGAAGGTTCACTTGCCTGTAATCGCAGGGTCGAGTTACGCGCTTATTTGCGATAAGTAAGTTATTTACCTTCGTAAGCTGATTTCATCGCAGCAAGGTCAATCTTTCTCATCCCAAGCATCGCCTGAGTTGCGCGTTGTGCTCCTGCTGAATCTGGGCCACCTAGATAATGATTCATCTCAGCAGAAATGACTTGCCATGAGACACCAAACTTATCTTTGAGCCATCCGCACTGACTTTCTTGTCCGCCATCTTTAGTCAGAATTTCCCAGTAGTGATCAATTTCCGACTGATCTTTGCAAGGAATTTGAAATGACACTGCCTCCGAATGTGGAAATTGTGGCCCCCCATTCAGGGCAATAAAGTCGTGACCGAAAATCTTGAAATTAACCACAATTTCTTCACCTTGTTTATTTCCTGGCGTGTCAGTTGGTGCGATCCAATTATCAGCAATCGAACTATCAGGAAAAATACTTGTGTAGAAATTTGCAGCCTCACGAGCATTTCCATCAAACCATAGGCAAGTCGTCAACTTCATTTAAACCGCACCTTCTTTCTCTTCATTTCAGCTTTAATGATTTTGGCGGCAGATGGTCCCATGGCGTGAATTTTCATGAAATCTTTCTCGCTCCATTTTTTGAGATGAGCAAGAGTATAAATTTTGTTATCAACCAGGCCTCGTCGTGCAGGAGCTGCAAGTCCGAGTTCTCTCCAATAGCCGTCCAGTTCTTGGTACTTTTTCAAGTCGACTTTTCCCTGTTTTACTGGACATTGAGAAATTCGCGCCTTAATGAGTTTAGATATCAAAGATTTTGGCAATGGTTTATCAACCGGAACATGCACTGCGCTCTTCGTGTGTGAATATTTTGCAAGATCTTTTTCGAATAAATGAAGAACAGAACCGCTGAAAGGGTAGTAACCCACATGCTTCTTATTCTCTAGTAGCCCAGCAACAATGTTGCCTTCGACCTTAAAAGCAGGCATTCCATAACTGACAACTTCTTCCGCCTTCGGAACAATCTGCAGAATCCGCTTTCTCATCTCGATCATGGTTTCTTTATGAGGCGATTTGGCAGATTGATAAAATTTCCGCACGGTCACTGGTATTGCCTGGGTCACGATGAGATTCTGCCTGAAGGTATGAAAAGAAGCAAAGAAAAAGGTAACCTGTCATTGTGAAAAGAAGAGTCAAGATTTCAGGATTACTTTTATCTCTTCTACTTACATTCACCCCAGATTCCGCTTCCGCCCATTCGCAATTAGTTTCGAGCGCTCCCGCGAAAAATTCTGTGATCTCTGTAGATCCAGGCACCGTCGAGTTGACCTTCAATGAATCTTTGATTGTGTTTGAAGGACAGCGCACGAATCGAATTACAGTCACAGATTCACAGAGAAAAATATGGTCAGCCCAAAAAATCCAGGTATATGGAAATAAGGCGAAAGTCGCTCTCATTTCTCGTTTAAAGAATGGAAAGTATCTTGTTGCGTATCGGGTGGTCTCTGAAGACGGGCATCCTATAAAAGGAAATTTCTCCTTTACGTATAAAGCAAAGTAAGGTTGGAACGTGAAGGCAAGCATTAGCGATCAACGTTCCATTATTGATCTACAAAACTTTGATTTTCACACTGCAAATTTGAAAAACAAAGCCGCCAACTTGCCCGAATTAGCGGAGATTAATTCTCTTTCGATCAAGCAGAACAATGCTCGAGATTTACGCATTGCGGCCGAAACAGAGCTCAACGATGTCAAGCGCGAATTAGCCCGCGCTGAAGGCGATGTTGAACAGATTGTCACTCGCATTGAACGCGATGAAAAGAGATTGGCCTCAGGAACTGGAACACCTAAAGAACTTGAACAAACTCAACATGAGTTGGTAACTCTCGGAACTCGCCGGGCCGAACTTGAAGAAATTGAGCTTGAGGTCATGATGAGAGTAGATGAAATTAAGGCGCGAATTACTGATTTAACTGGCCAAGAGGAGCAATTAGGTCAAGAGCTCATGGATGCACAAGTGAGAAAAGAAAATGCGTTGACAGTCCTTAACTCCGAATTAGAAAAAGCGGAAAAAGAGCGAGCAACAACGGCTCAATCTGTTAATGCAGAATTCTTAGCCCTCTACGAGAAAATTCGCCAAGGAAACAATGGAATCGGTGCTGCCTTTCTTGCTGGAAACCAATGTAAAGGATGCAATTTGACGCTCAACACGATTGAACTTCAGAGAATTGCTGGATTAGCTGAAGATGAAGTTGTTCGATGTGAAGAATGCCGTTGCATCTTGGTGAGAGATAAATAATGGCTCGCCATTTTCGCAT
>JAPOHK010000088.1 GCA_029979485.1 Candidatus Planktophila limnetica | reverse complement strand
AGCGATGTGGGGTTTCCAAGCTGCGGGATCTGCGCCAATTGTTAAAGGGAAAATTGTTAAGAACCCGAACACCATTGCGACAGCAATTCGCATCGGCAATCCAGCGTCATGGCAACAAGCAATTTATGCGCTAGATTCCTCCGGTGGATTAATTGATGCAGTCACAGATAAAGAAATTCTTGCGGCATATCATTTAATTGCATCTCGCGAAGGAATCTTCGTAGAACCTTCATCTGCTGCTGGTTTAGCTGGCCTTATCAAGTATCAAAAGGCTGGAAAACTTCCAAAGAATAAAACCATTGTTATTACAGTTACTGGCCACGGATTAAAAGATATTCCGTGGGCTCTTGAAGGCGCTAAGAAACCTGTTGTTGTTCCGGTAAACGTAAAGGCAGCTGCGAAAGCGTTAGGTCTTTCTTAAAATGGCAAAACCAACTTTTCGCGCCAACGCTGTACAGATTCAAGTACCAGCAACTAGTGCAAACCTCGGTCCAGGCTTTGATTCACTCGGCTTAGCCCTCGGTATGCATGATCGATACGTTGCACAAATTCAAGATGAGCCGGGTTTAGATATCGATATTACGGGCGAAGGTGCAGATGTATTGCCACGTACAGATAAGAACTTACTTGTTAAGGCGATGTACAAAGGATTTAAGTTCTTAGGTGGCGAACCTAAAGGTGTTGCAGTTCGTGCACTCAATGTAATCCCACATGGTCGTGGATTAGGTTCTTCGGCAAGTGCCATTGTAGGTGGCTTGATGCTGGCTAGATCTTTAGTCCTTACTGGTGAAGATAAAATGAGCAATGAAGAATTGCTTAATCTTGCTACTGAAATGGAAGGCCATCCAGATAACGTCGCCGCTGCTCTATTTGGAAGTGCAACAATTGCGTGGACTGAAGATCAACGTGGAAAGAACATCGCACGCGCGGTTCAAATTCATGTTGATCCACGCATTAGCGTTGTTTCATTCATTCCAGATGGAGCGGTCGCAACTTCTAAAGCTCGCAAGCTATTGCCAGAAACCATCGTCCACGCAGATGCGGCAGCAAATACAACTCGTGGAGAGTTACTTGTGCATGCACTCGCATCTCGCCCAGATTTATTATTTATTGCAACGGAAGACTTTATTCACCAAAAGTTCCGCCAAGAAGCTATGCCTAAATCATTTGCCTTGCTAAATAAATTACGTGGTGCTGGCGTTGCAGCATTTATTTCAGGAGCTGGACCAACAGTGCTCGCTTTTCATAATGGTGACCCCAATGAGATTGCAGAATTAGAGCGTGCAGCCGGTTCGCATTTCGAGGTTAAACCCCTCAGTATTTGCACTACTGGAGCGGCAATAATCGCCTAATTTCGAATTTGTAGTCCCTAGCGCCTCGGTGCTACCCTTGGGGCATCTGATTAGCCGGCTCTCATTAAGCGGTGCAAGATTTTTTCAGATAAATAAATTAATCGCACCTTACGGGCAATCCTTAAGGCCATTACTGAAATGAAAACAATGACAGAAAAAGAACCTATACGTTCAGATAGCCCAGAGTTAAACGCAATGTCTCTTCCGAAACTCAAGGAAGTAGCATCACAACTCGGTATTGATGGCGCGGCAAAATTAAAGAAAGATGCACTTGTTCAGGCAATTGCTGATTTACAAGCAGCCAACAGAGAAGCAGCGAAGGCAGAACGTGAAGCTCGTCGTGAAGCGCGCAATAATCGCAATAAGAAAGATGCGCCACGCGACTCAGATTCAGATAACGATTTAGATTCAGATAACAATTCACAAGGCAACCGAGGCGATCGTTACGATCGCCATGATCGTGGCCGTGGGCGCGACCGAGGTCGCGGACGTGATCGCAATCGTGATCGCGGAAACCGTGAAGAACGCGAACCAGTTATCTCAGAAGATGACGTACTACTTCCAGTAGGCGGACTCTTAGACATTCTTGAAAGCTATGCATTTATCCGCACAGGTGGGTATTTACCTGGACCAAATGATGTGTACGTATCGCTTCAGCAAGTTCGCAAATACGGACTTCGCAAAGGAGATGTCGTTACGGGTCAAGTACGTCAACCAAACGAAGGCGAACGCCGCGAAAAATTCAACGCACTCATCGTGTTGGACACGATTAATGGATCTGCACCAGATGAAGTACGTAATCGCGTTGAATTCAACAAGCTAGTTCCGTTGTATCCACAAGAGCGTTTGCGTCTTGAAACAGAACCAAATATTTTGACTACTCGCGTAATTGATTTGATCTCACCAATTGGTAAAGGCCAGCGCGGACTTATTGTTTCTCCTCCAAAGGCTGGAAAGACAATGGTTCTGCAATCAATTGCAAACGCTATTACTACCAACAATCCTGAGTGTCACTTAATGGTTGTTCTCGTAGATGAGCGTCCAGAAGAAGTTACAGATATGCAACGCTCCGTAAAGGGCGAAGTTATCGCCTCAACATTTGATCGTCCAGCAGATGACCACACAACAGTTGCTGAATTAGCAATTGAACGTGCGAAGCGTCTGGTCGAGCTAGGTCACGATGTCGTTGTACTTCTTGATTCGATTACTCGTTTGGGTCGTGCGTACAACATTGCAGCACCAGCATCAGGTCGAATTCTTTCCGGTGGCGTTGATTCAGCAGCTTTGTATCCACCAAAGAAGTTCTTTGTAGCAGCTCGTAACATCGAAGATGGTGGCTCACTCACAATTCTTGCAACTGCACTTGTTGATACAGGTTCACGTATGGATGAAGTTATCTTCGAAGAGTTCAAGGGAACTGGAAACATGGAACTTATTCTCGATCGCCGTATGGCAGATAAGAGAATCTTCCCTGCAGTAAACGTGGTTGCTTCCGGTACTCGTAAAGAGGAAATTCTCATGGGAACCGAAGAACTCAATATTGTTTGGAAACTACGTCGCGTACTTCACGCACTAGAACCACAACAAGCACTCGAACTATTGCTTGAGAAGATGAAGGGCACAAAGTCCAATGTCGAATTCTTGATGCAAATCCAGAAGACAACTGTTGGACCAGGATCTGAAGGATAAGTTCACGCTCAAATTTTTAAATACATGCCCGATAGGGTTAACCTTTAGCCCTATTAACCGCCCGTCTGGTTCACGTGAAAATCACGACCCAGGCACGAAATAAGGAAATGAAATGAAGTCAGAGATCCATCCAGAGTACAAAGAGACTCAAGTAACTTGTGGTTGCGGTGAAAAGTTTGTTACCCGCTCAACAGTTGCAAGCGGTTCAATTTATGTTGAAGTATGTTCCGTCTGTCATCCGTTCTACACAGGTAAGCAGCGCATTCTTGATACTGGTGGACGTGTAGCGAAATTCGAAGAGCGCTTCGGCAAGAAGTAGCTTTCTAAAAAGACCGCATTCACTACTTCGGTAGTGGTTGCGGTCTTTTGCTTTTTATTTAATTTTAAAATACTTCCACACACATAGAAAGGAGAAGCCGAGATGACAAGTAATCGCTTTGCATCTGCACACGAAATGGTTCGCGAATACGCCGAACTTGAAGCAGCAATGGCTGATCCTTCTATTCACGAAGACCAAGGCAAAGCGCGACAACTTGGTCGCCGCTATGCCCAACTCGGTCCAGTCGTTGCTGGATTCAAAGAGTGGAAGAGCGCCGATGATGATCTCAACGCTGCCAAAGAATTAGCAGCGAGTGATCCAGATTTTGCTTCTGAAATTCCTGCACTCGAGGAAGCAGCACATAAAGCAGCAGAAAAATTAGAAGAGCTATTGCTTCCTCGTGACCCTAATGATGATCGCGATGTCATTCTTGAAGTTAAAGCCGGTGCTGGCGGAGATGAGTCCGCAATCTTTGCTGGAGATTTACTTCGCATGTACATGCGTTATGCAGAAAAGCGTAATTGGAAAGTCGAAATACTCGATGCAACCGAGAGTGAAATGGGCGGCTACAAAGACATTTCAGTAGCTGTGAAATCTAAAGGAACTGCTGCGCCAGGTGAATCACCATATGCGCGTCTCAAATTTGAAGGTGGGGTACACAGAGTTCAACGTGTTCCAGAAACAGAGAGCCAAGGTCGAATTCATACTTCAGCTGCCGGAGTTTTAATTCTTCCTGAAGCGGAAGAAATTGATGTTGAGTTAAACATGAATGATGTTCGAGTAGATGTGTATCGCTCATCAGGTCCTGGGGGACAGAGCGTTAATACAACTGACTCAGCGGTTCGCCTTACTCACGTACCAACTGGAATTGTTGTCTCATGTCAGAACGAAAAGAGTCAGTTGCAAAATAAGGAGTCAGCCCTTCGTATTTTGAGAGCACGATTATTGGCCGATGCTCAAGAAAAAGCTGACGCTGCTGCATCAGCAGAGCGCAAGAATCAAGTCCGCACGGTAGATCGTTCCGAGCGCATCCGAACCTATAACTACCCAGAAAATCGTCTTAGTGATCATCGAGTTAATTACAAATCAAATAATTTAGATTCAGT
>JAPOHK010000050.1 GCA_029979485.1 Candidatus Planktophila limnetica | reverse complement strand
TTGACAGAACACCCTTTGGCTTATGAAGTGCTAAGTAAGTTTTGGTCAAAGATTGTGTAATTGTCTCACCATCAACCATGACTTGAGATTTTTGAGGATCGAACTTGGCACCCAGCTCTCGAATGACCAAACCATCGACCATTACCCGGCCATCCGAAATAAGTTCGTCGGCTCCCCTACGGCTGGTTATTCCAGCGTCTGCAATTATTTTGTTAAGGCGCACTAAATCCATATGTGGCTATCCATTCCCGACAGTCAGTGTTGCGCTGCACTACAGCGCTATAGAGAGAACTCTACCGTAGAAGTTGATACTTATATTCGATTAGAGAGTGAAATTGCGTACTTAGTCAACGAGAGAGTCTAGAACTTCATCAAGGTGTTCGAGATCAGGCAAGTACGGAGCCAGAGCAGGCAGATCTTCCAAAGAGTTCAACCCCAAGCGCTCCAAGAAATAGTTCGTTGTCTTATAAAGAATGGCTCCTGTTTCTGGTTCAAGGCCATACTCCTCGACTAATCCCCTTGTGACCAACGTTTTCATGACAGCCTCTACGTTTACGCCTCTAATCGCTGAAACTCGTGCCCTGGATACAGGCTGGCGGTAAGCAATCACCGCCAAAGTCTCAAGTGCGGCTTGAGTCAAACGGGATTGTTGGCCATCTAGAACGAATTTTTCAACAACAGCGGCGCTGTCAGGGTGGCTATAAAAGCGCCATCCACCAGCAACGCTCTTTAGAGCGAAACCACGCTCAGAGTAGCTCTCCACAAGCTCAGCCAGTGCGGCTGTAACCTCGTCCTGGGTAACCTCTAGAACAGTAGCCAAGGTCAATTCACTTACAGGTTCGTCAACGACCATCAAGATCGCCTCGATATGCCTGTGAATATCCCTTAATTCCACCCTAGTTACTCCTCATCGTCAGTTCGAACGCTTGCATCATCGGCTAAAACTACTGGAATATCGAACTCATCCGTGGTCTCTATCTCTCCGGTTTCGGCGCCAGTCCAGCTAATCTGCAAATCACCTAGCGCTACTACCTGATTGAAACGCAAAGCGCCTTGTCGATAAAGATCTAATAAAGCTAAGAATCGGGCAACAACTACGAGGGTAGATGAAGCATCTGCAATCAGGGACCTAAAACTAAGCGTTCTACCTTTGCGCAAAGCCTCAACTACAAGTTTAGACTCCTCAGTAACGCTAACTAAAGCTGAATGCAGATGCTCTACCGCAACCACTGGTGCTCTCTTAGGCGTGAGAACTCGCTCGGCAATCGCTGCAAAACGCGCAGGACCCACTCCGATCAGCACTTCAGGCAAGAGAGATGCGAGTGCTGGATCGAGGGACACAACACGAGCAAAAGTTTTGTCAAAGGCTTCAATACGTTGATTAAAAGTAGCTGCAATTTCCTTGAAGGCTCTGTACTGTAAAAGTCGTGCAAAGAGTAAGTCGCGGGCTTCTAACAGGGCGAGATCTTCCTCGTCCTCAACTTCACCGCTAGGAAGAAGTTTTGCTGCCTTAAGATCTAGGAGCGTTGCTGCTACTACTAGAAATTCTGTGGCTTGATCTAAACGCCACCCTTCTCCTGAGAGTTCCAAGGCGCGAATGAAGGATATAAATTCATCTGTAACTACGCTTAGAGCCACCTCAGTGATGTCCATTTTGTGGCGAGAAATGAGTTGTAGAAGCAGATCGAAAGGGCCATCAAAATTGGTCAGATGAACGGAGAAACCCGGATTTTCAGGCGAGATAACCTCATCTCCGCTGTTTATTTGGGTATCCACCAGCGAACCGTACTTCACTTTTCCTTTCAAATATACGAAGCGCCTCACTTGCCTAGATGGTGGCTTATGCGTAGAGTCGCCAAAAAGGAAGAAAGAGGTTTCTCGCTTGAACGCTAAATCGACATTTGAAGAAGATGTTGCCACAACCTCTTCGCTCCTCAACAAAGCTCCATTAAGTTTTCCTACTCCAGCGCCAATCACCGAACATGGTGGAGCAAAAGTGATAGCGATCTTTAACCAAAAAGGTGGCGTGGGTAAAACAACTTCTACAATTAATCTAGGTGCAAGTCTTGCTGAACTCGGACGCCGCGTTCTTCTTGTTGACTTCGACCCGCAAGGTGGCCTCTCCCTTGGTCTTGGAGTAAATGCACATCAACTTCCATTAGAACAAACTGTTTATTACGCCCTCATGACGCCAACGGCTGATATTGATCAGATTGTTTTGAAATCAAGTGTTGCTGGTTTGGATTTTTTACCAGCCAACCGTGACTTAGGTACAGCTTAAACCACACTAGGTGCCGAAATTGGTGGTCAGCAATATCTCAAGCGCGCTTTAACTCCTTTGAAAGAGTATTACGACGTAATCCTTATTGATTGCCAACCAACCATGGGTCAGTTAACTATTAACGCTTTAGTTGCATCTGATGAAGTTATCGTTCCATTGCAATGCGAATACTTTGCTCTTCATGGATTTATCGAATTGAAGGGCAACTTAGATAAAGTTAAGAATTTCCTTAATCCAGATTTAAAACTAATCGGTATTCTTGCAACTATGTATGATCGTAAAACGCTTCATAACCGCGAAGTACTCGGTGCGATTCTAGAAAAATATCCTGACGATGTATTCGAAACTATTATCGCTAAAACCATTCGTTTTCCAGAAACAACCGTTGTTGGCGAACCTATTACTTCCTACGCCTCGTCTTCAGGCGGAGCGGCTTCATATCGACGTTTAGCACGTGAACTAATTGCCCGAGGAGGCGCACGATGACACGCAGAGCAAGTCTTCCTGGTGCAGACGAACTATTTCGTTCTACTTCTCCTGCACTTACTTCTGTAAAGCAAGCCGATGTTGAACCAGCTAAACCACTTGTCGCTCCGGCTATTGCTGCACCAACAACATCGCCTTCTAAAAAAGGAGTACGTGCAATACAGCGACGCCGCGTAACTAGCGTTGATAAATCTCCTTCTGGTCGTGAAAAGCATGATGAGAAAATAACTGTGTACCTTTCCCCCGATGAACTTTATGATCTAGATCAAGCGCGTTTACAACTACGTGGCGATTTAGGTTTGGCGGTAGATCGTGGTCGTATTGTTCGCGAATCAATAGCTGTGATCATTGCTGATCTTGAAGCAAAGGGCGATCAAAGTATTCTTGCTCGTCGTTTACGCGGACAATAATTTAAGAACGAGCCCTTGGATGAGCTAACGAATAAGACTCTCGTATCTTATCTATCGTAATCAAAGTATAAATCTGCGTGGTAGTCACTGATGCATGTCCTAATAATTCCTGCACAACTCGTATGTCTGCCCCGCCATCTAGTAAATGTGTTGCGAACGAATGCCTAAAAACATGAGGAGAAATACCTTCGGATAATCCGCACTTTTTTGCGCTATCAACCACAATCTGCCAAGCGCTTTGCCTGGAAATTCTTGTTCCTCGCTGATTTAGAAACAACGCTTCATTCCTGCTCTTAGAATTCTTTGACAATAAATTTGGTCTAACTCGCACCAGATAATCATCTAAAGCCTTTACTGAAAAGCTTCCCATTGGAACTATTCGTTCTTTACTGCCTTTACCACGGAGTTTTATCACACGAACATCATTAGATTCTGATTTTACTGTGCCTATATCACCTAGGTTGATTCCAACTATTTCAGAGACTCGACCACCAGTACTGTATAAAAGCTCAAGCAATGCTCTGTTTCGAATCGAAACAATATTATCTTCGCTAAAGGATCCATCAATGAGCTGAGCTATCTGAGAAACAGTAAGTGCTTTGGGCAAGCGCACGGGAATCTTCTTTGATTCAACATCTTTCATCAGGTTAAAAAAATTATGTTCGCGTTCAAGGTATGCAAAAAAAGACCGAAGGGTTGAGAGAACTCTGTTTATTGAACTTACAGCCAGATTCGATTTGCTCAATCCACTGATGAATTCATCCAAATTCTTCTGCTGAAAATCAGAAATATTAACCTTATTTTCAGCGAGGTAATCAGCGAATCTTTGAAGATCACGAGTGTATGCAGAAATGGAGTTATTTGATAAACCACGTTCAATACGGGAGAAATTAAGGAACTGATCAGAATATTGGCGAATATTCATAACCGTGGGCCTCAGCTACGGCTTTATATGTCACTTTACCGGCATGAGTATTTAATCCTTTAGCCAAATTAGGATTCTGCTCCAATGCGTTCTTCCAGCCTTGGTTTGCGATTTGTAAAGCGAAAGGAAGCGTCACATTTGTTAACGCATAGGTTGAAGTAACAGGAACTGCACCCGGCATATTTGCAACGCAGTAAAAGACAGAGTTATGAACTTCATAAGTTGGATTTTCATGCGTGGTTGCCTTTGAATCTTCGAAACAGCCACCTTGATCAATTGCTATATCAACCAAAACGGAACCGGGCTTCATCTTTGCGACATCTTTATTTGACACCAATTTAGGAGCGCGAGTTCCGGGAATCAAGACCGCGCCAATAACAAGATCGGCTTCGTAGATTGATCTCTGAATACTCGAAGTACTCGACATCAAAGTTTTGATTCGTCCACTATAAATCTGATCAATTTGCGCCAACCGCTTTGCAGAACGATCAAGAACTGTTACATCTGCACCCATTCCCAGCGCAATAACAGCAGCATTTAAACCTGCTATTCCTCCCCCAATAACAACAACTTTGCCCGGAGAAACTCCAGGAACGCCAGCTAGAAGGACTCCGCGTCCGCCTTTAGGTTTGAGCAGAGCATCTGCTCCAACTTGAGTGGCCATTCGTCCTGCGACTTCACTCATTGGAACTAAAAGCGGAAGTGCACCATCAACTTCAACAGTTTCATAGGCGATAGATGTTGTTTTCGCTTTAATCAATGCATCAGTACATGGTTTGGAGGCGGCTAGGTGAAGATAAGTAAAAAGAACTTGATTCTCGCGCAACCGGGAATACTCAGCCTCAATTGGCTCTTTCACTTTCAAGATTAAATCAGCTTCTTGCCACAATTTATCAACCGAATCAATTATTTTTGCGCCAGCCTGAACAAAGTTCTCATCAGTGATACTCGACCCTAATCCGGCGTTCTTCTCGATCAAAACTGTATGTCCATTGTTGACGAACTCAGTAACGCCTTCAGGAGTCAAGGCGACTCGATACTCGGCAACTTTAATCTCGCGAGGAACACCAACAATCATTTTTTGCCCTTTAAAACAATCGCCGAAGCAATTAATCCAACAAACAAAGGGTGCGGACGAGTAGGTCGTGATTTCAATTCAGGATGAGCCTGTGTTCCAACATAGTAAGGATGCACCTCAGCCGGCAATTCGACGAATTCAACAAGGTTGTCCTTTGTATAGATACCTGAGAAAACTATTCCCGCAGCAGATATCTGGTCCCTGTATTGGTTGTTAACTTCATATCTATGGCGATGTCTTTCTGAAACTTCATTGCTTCCATAAGTTTGCGCAACTATAGAACCTGCCTTTAAATCAGCCTTATACAAACCTAATCGCATCGTTGCGCCCATATCACCACTTCCTGCAACAATAGATTTTTGATCTTCCATTGTTGCGATGACATGTGAACCAGATTCTGGTGAAAATTCAGCAGAGTTCGCATCGGAAATACCAGCTAGATTCCTTGCAGCTTCAATAACCATGCATTGAAGACCAAGACATAATCCCAAAGTGGGAATTCTATTCTCTCGCGCAAACTTCAACGCACCCAACTTTCCTTCAATTCCGCGAACGCCAAAACCTCCCGGAACACAAACAGCGTCAACATCACTTAAGGCCGCTTTGGCTCCTTCAGGTGTTGCGCAATCATCACTTGCTATCCATTTCAATTCAACCTTGGCGTTGTTGGCAAAACCACCGGCACGTAGCGCCTCTGAAACTGATAGATATGCATCTGGTAGATCTATGTACTTACCGACGAGAGCGACGGTAACGTGATGCTTTGGATTGTGAACAATTTTAAGGAGATTATCCCATTCTCCCCATTTAACATCGTGGGACTTCAATCCTAATCTTCGTACAACATAGGAATCCAAACCTTCAGCGTATAAAACTTTTGGAATGTCATAGATAGAAGGTGCGTCAACTGCTGCAACAACTGCTTCTAAATCCACATCGCACATAAGTGAAATCTTGCGCTTGATTCCATCCGGAATTGGTCGATCAGAACGAAGCACTACGGCATCTGGTGCAATACCAATACTTCGCAGAGCGGCCACGCTATGTTGAGTTGGTTTAGTTTTTAGTTCACCTGATGGACCGATGTATGGAACTAAGGAAATATGCAAATAGAAAACATTATCGCGCCCAACTTCTTGTCGAATTTGACGAGCTGCTTCAAGGAATGGTTGTGATTCAATATCTCCAACTGTTCCGCCAATTTCTGTTATGACAACATCTATATCAGGAGCGGCCATCGCTCGAATGCGCTCTTTAATTTCATTTGTAATGTGAGGAATTACCTGAACTGTTTCACCTAGATATTCTCCACGACGTTCACGGCTAATAACTCGCGAATACACTTGACCTGTAGTGACATTTGCAGATCCATGAAGATTGCGGTCAAGGAATCTTTCGTAATGCCCAATATCTAAATATGTTTCAGCGCCGTCATC
>JAPOHK010000135.1 GCA_029979485.1 Candidatus Planktophila limnetica | reverse complement strand
TGTGTGCGCAAGAAAGCAAAGCCTTCACGCATTTAAATGAGGCCTTCTTTAAAACTTGCTTCTTTAATTTCATGTGGAAGCGGACCTATTTCTTTGCGACCCAAACGCAGCGCAAGAAGGGCTGCTGTTAAATAACCACCGGATGCGAACAAAACCATGATTGCATCGGCGTGATCTGCAACAGCTAAATGATCGAAGATGTTTCGAATTGCAACACCGAGTCCACCGCCGAGTACAACTAAAACAGAGCCACCAGTAACAGCTAGTGCATTTGCACTAATTAGTGATTTAGATTCAATGATGAGTGGCAAACCTGCAGAGAGTCCAGCAAGAATTAGGCGATTGATTCCAAAAGCAATAAGAACAAATACCGTTAAGAGCACCCCTGTTTGTCCGCTAAATACCAAGAGCGCGACAACCAAAAGATTTAATCCGCGAGCAGCGTTTGCGAAAAACAATGCGCGCTGTCTGGAAACACGATCCAAAATTGTTCCAACAAAAGGTCCAACTATTGAATAAGGCAATAAAACAACTGCAAATGCAACAGCAGCACTTAAGGCATCCGCTTGGCGCTCTGGTGAAAATAAAACGAAAGAAGCTAGTGCGCTTTGGAATAAGCCATCAGTTGCCTGTCCACTCCAACGCACCCCGAGCAATCGTGAGAGTCTGGGGTGGCGTAAAAGTTCCCAGAAATTCATAGGAGAAGCGTAGTAAGCAATGAAGGATTATTCTTGCCTATTATGAAATCGAAACGCTCCTTTATCGACTACTCACTTGATAAGCGCGCAACGCTAATTAAGTTGTTTCGCGGTGTAGTTGATGCGTGCGATGCAGACCCATATTTAATGAGAGCTGCAAAGTTTCATGGAGAAAGAGTTGAACGCAACTGTCCTGTCTGCAAGAAAACATCACTTGTTGAATTGCGTTACGCATTTGGCGATCAATTAGGTCAGTACTCAGGTCGAATTAAAACTCCAGATGAACTCTCAGAGATGGAACGTGAATTCGGCGAATTTCGTGTGTATATCGTCGAAGTCTGCCGTGACTGTTCTTGGAATCATTTGTGCTCTTCTTTTGTTCTAGGAGATGGAATAGAACGCAAACCACCTCGGCGTGTACGCACGCTTGAAGATGATGATTGGGTAAAGGGGTAACCTTTCGCTGTGCGCAAATTAGTGATTAGAGCAGGAATTTTCCTTGCCGGCTTTGGCTTTATCGCGGGCGCGACTCTCTTTGCTTTCGCCTATTTCACTGTTTCAGTTCCTGATGCAAACGCATTCGTAAATAGCCAATCAACAATTATTCAATATTCAAATGGTGAAGAAATTGGTCGTATCGGATCAGAAAACCGACAGATTGTTCCGCTAGCGAAAATTCCAATGAATGTTCGTCACGCAGTATTGGCGGCAGAAGATCGTGGCTTTTATTCAAACCGTGCTTTTAGCATCACAGGTATCGCGCGCGCGGTATTAAACAATCTTCGAGGTGGGTCGCTACAAGGTGGCTCCACAATCACTCAGCAATACGCAAAGACGGCTTTCTTAACTCCCGAGCGAACAATTCAGCGAAAAATCAAAGAGTTAGTCATCGCCATCAAACTAGAGAACCAACTCTCTAAAGATCAGATCTTTGAAAACTATCTCAATACTATTTATTTTGGCCGCGGCTCTTATGGCGTGCAGACAGCCGCGCAGCAATACTTCAACCGCAACGTTGACCAACTCACAAATGCCCAAGCAATTGTGATCTCTTGTATTTTGCGCTCCCCTGGCTTCTATGACCCTTCATACTCAAAGGCAAACGAAAAGCGCCTGATGGATCGATTTGATTACGTAGTAAAAGGAATGGTCGAAGCCGAATGGTTATCACCAGAGGATGCAGCAAAGATTAAGTTCCCAACGATTGCGCCTCGCGTAACTTCTGGATCACTTAGCGGTCCTAAGGGTCACATCATCGAAGCTGTTTCGAAAGAACTTAAGAAACTCGGATTTACCGAAGAACAATTACTTGTTGGTGGATTAGTTATTAAGACAACTATCGATCAAAAAGCACAGACTGCTGCAGTTGATGCCGTAAATAAATTAACACCTAAAAAAGTCCCAGAGAATTTACATATTGCACTCGTTGCAATTAGACCTGGCACCGGCGAAGTTGTTGCGATGTATGGTGGTGCGGATTACTTAAAGCGCCAGCTAAATGATGCAACACAAGCGATTGCGCTAGCGGGCTCTACTTTTAAGCCATTTGCACTTGTTGCAGCACTTGAATCAGGCATTCCGCTTACTTCAATGTGGAACGGTGATTCACCACAAATATTTGATGATCTTGGCAAACCATATGAAGTTGGTAATTATGGCGACGAAGGTTGGGGCCAAGTAGATTTGTTGTTTGCAACAAAGCACTCAATTAACACTGTCTATGTTCCGCTTGGACAAAAAGCTGGGCTAGATAAAGTTGTAGATGCTGCGCGTCGTGCAGGTATTCCAGATAGCGTTGCAATGATGCCAACACCATCGGTAGCACTTGGACCTGCCAGCCCACACGTTATTGATGTTGCAAATGCATACGCGACATTTGCTGCGCAAGGAATTAAAGCAAAACCATATTTGGTAACTAGTGTTATTGGTTCAAATAAAGGTGTGCTCTATGAAGGTAAGCCACAAACAGAAGAAGTTTTCACAAAAGAAGTTATGGCTGATTTAACTTATGCACTTAAAGGTGTTGTAAATGGTGGAACAGGCGCCGCGGCACTCGGACTCGGTCGACCAGCTGCAGGTAAAACTGGTACATCACAATCAAACGCATCCGCTTGGTTTAGTGGATACACACAACAACTTGCAGCATCGGTTTCATTCTTTAGAGACGATG
>JAPOHK010000077.1 GCA_029979485.1 Candidatus Planktophila limnetica | reverse complement strand
TCTAATTGCGCGAGATAAGAGTTCGGATGGATCAATGCGCAGCTTTGAATCGCCAGCGGATACTTCGCGCAAAAACATTGCACCGTTGTAACGAATCCAAAATTGCGCAGCGCCTTGCCAGTATTTTTCACCGTAGGACTGTGCATACTCTTCTAGTTTTTCTGGATCCACACCGCGCTCTGATGCCCGCAAAATTAAGTCTCGAAGTTCGCGAGCAAATCCATTTGTTGAGAGTGCAAGGTGTAAATCTTCTGGCCACTGCCGATAACCATCTGCGATATCTCCTTCGAGGAGATCACGGATGAAACTCTCTTGCTCGGGACCAGATAACAAGATGGGATCAGGATCATCTGCGTGTGATTTCATCTTGAGGATTGAAAAAGCTAATGAGTGAAATGTGCGCGCGAGTGGTTCGTACATAGTTGCACTCGTTTGTAGCGCAATTGCATCGCGTAAATCTGATGCACTTTCGCGACCAAAGGTAATTAATAGAATTGAATCTGGATTTTGTCCTTCGGCAATACGTGAAAGTACAGAGTGGATAAGAACTGTTGTTTTTCCAGTGCCAGGTGCACCGAGTGCAATCATTGGAGTATTGCGATGTTGAGTTATCGCTAATTGTTGCGCGGAAAGTGTGATCGCAGGGGCAACGGATTTTTGCCCTACGAGGGTAACTTTCGCTTCACTCACAGTGGTTATCTTGCCCGACCTGTGTGACAAAACCAGCCAAGAGCGCGGCTGGCAGAACTAAGCGTTGAGGTTTGCCTTCTTTTGGCGTGATGCGGTGCGTGCGCGTTCAGATCCATCCAGAACAACTTTGCGAATTCGCACAACAGCAGGAGTTACTTCTACGCATTCATCTTCACGACAGAATTCGAGAGCACCTTCCATGTTTAGTTTCTTAGGCGGAATCAAACGTTCTGATTCATCGGTTCCTGATGCACGCATATTTGTTAACTTCTTTTCGCGAACACAGTTAACGTCCATGTCATCGCTACGTGAATTCTCTCCAATAACCATGCCTTCGTACACTTCATCGCCAGGTTCTACGAAAATAGTTCCACGATCTTGTGTTCCATAAAGAGCGTATGAAGTAACTGTTCCCATGCGATCTGAAACAAGTGAACCAGTACCGCGTGTACGAATATCGCCATACCAAGGTTCGTAACCATCAAATACGTGGTGTAGCAAACCTGTACCGCGAGTTTCAGTTAAGAACTCTGTACGGAAACCAATAAGTCCACGTGAAGGAACTTTGTAATCAAGGCGAATCCAACCAGTACCGTGATTGACCATTTGCTCCATGCGACCTTTACGAAGTGCCATTAACTGAGTTAAGACACCTAAGTATTCTTCTGGTGCATCAATTGTTAAACGCTCCATCGGTTCTGAGAGTTTTCCATCAATAACCTTTGTAACTACTTGTGGCTTTCCAACAGTTAATTCGAAACCTTCGCGCTTCATAATTTCTACAAGAACAGCTAGCTGAAGTTCTCCGCGCCCCTGTACTTCCCAAGTATCTGGACGTTCTGTATTTAGAACACGTAATGAAACGTTACCTACTAGTTCTGCATCTAAGCGGCCTTTAACTTGGCGCGCTGTAAGTAGTTTTCCGCTCTTTCCAGCAAGTGGAGATGTATTAATACCAATTGTCATGGAGATAGATGGTTCGTCAACAATGATTGGTGGAAGTGCGTGCGGATTATCAATATCAGCAAGAGTTTCACCCAATGTAATTGTTTCAATTCCTGCAACAGCGATGATGTCACCAGGGTGCGCTTCAAGTGCTGGCACACGTTCTAACGCTTCTGTAATTAAAAGTTCAGAGACTTTTACGCGCTCTGTTGTGCCATCTGTCTTCATCCACATCACGGATTGACCCTTTTTAATTACACCTTCGCGTACGCGGCAGAGTGCAAGACGACCAAGAAATGGTGAGGAGTCAAGGTTTGTAACGTGTGCCTGTAGAGGCGCACCTTCGTGATAAACCGGAGCAGGAATTGCTGAGAAGATAGTGTCGAATAAAACATCGAGGTTTTCTTCTTCTGGCATTCCACCATCTGCAGGACGTTTCAGGGATGCGCGCCCAGCTTTTGCAGATGCATAAACAACTGGGAATTCGATTTGTTCTTCATTTGCATCGAGATCTAAGAATAATTCGTACGCTTCGTCAACAACTTCTGCGATACGTGAATCGGGACGATCTACTTTATTAATAAGCAAAATGACTGGAAGGTTCTTTTCTAACGCTTTGCGTAATACAAAGCGTGTTTGTGGAAGTGGGCCTTCTGATGCGTCTACTAGCAAAATAACGCCGTCAACCATTTCAAGTCCACGTTCTACTTCTCCACCAAAGTCTGCGTGGCCAGGTGTATCAATAATGTTAACGATTGTGTCACCACGCTTAACGGCGGTGTTTTTCGCAAGAATCGTAATTCCTTTTTCGCGCTCTAGATCCATTGAATCCATCATGCGATCTTGACCTTCGTCTTGCTTCTTGTAAGCCGCAAATGCACCTGATTGCCACAACATGGCATCAACAAGGGTTGTCTTTCCGTGGTCTACGTGAGCGATGATTGCAACGTTACGAAGATTCTCGCGCTTTTTCTGTGGCAGGCCAGCCAAGTGCGCGGTAGATGCTTTAGACATTGAAATTTCACTCCAGACGTATGTGCTCTGGAAGAACTTCACAGAACGAGGCGAAGAATAGCAGTTGAGGTTGCAATACCTTAAATCTCACGCGTGACTGAGGTAAATAAGAGATTTAAATTAGGTGTTTTGTGGAAATCCTAAATTAATTCCACCATGACTTGGATCAAGCCATCTACTTGTCACAACTTTTCCACGAGTGAAGAAGTGAACACCTTCTGTGCCATGTGCATGACTGTCACCGAATAATGAATTCTTCCAACCACCAAATGAGTAATACGCCATTGGTACTGGAATAGGAACGTTAATTCCAACCATTCCAACTTCAACTTCATTTTGATAACGACGAGCTGCACCGCCATCATTTGTGAAGATTGCAGTTCCGTTTCCGTACTGATGTGAATTTACTAGTGCGAGTGCTTCATCGTATGACTTCACGCGAATAACACTGAGTACAGGACCAAAAATTTCATCGGTGTAAATAGACATCTTTGGAGTTACGTGATCAAAGAGTGTTGGCCCAAGCCAAAAACCATTTCCACCAGGATTTACGGTACGACCATCAACAACAATTGTGGCGCCTTCTTTTTCGCCTGCATCAACGTATGAAGCAACCTTGTCACGGTGTACTTGTGTAACCAAAGGACCCATGTCTGCACCCTTTGTTCCATCGCCAGTCTTTAATTTAATTGCGCGCTCTTTAATCTTTGCAACTAGTTCATCTGCCACTGGTTCGACAACTACGAGTGCTGAAATGGCCATGCAACGTTCTCCGGCAGATCCAAAGCCTGCATTAATTGCAGCATCGGCTGCTAAATCTAAATCAGCATCTGGCAGAACAACCATGTGATTCTTTGCTCCACCGAGTGCCTGCACACGCTTTCCAGATTTTGTTCCAGTTTCGTATACGTACTTAGCAATAGGAGTTGAGCCAACGAATGAAATAGATTTGATTCCTGGATGAGTCAGGATTGCATCAACTACTTCCTTGTCTCCATGAACAACGTTAAATACGCCATCTGGTAATCCTGCTTCTTTCCAGAGTTGGGCTAAGAACATCGCAGCACTTGGATCTTTTTCAGATGGTTTGACGATGACTGTGTTTCCACAGGCAATAGCAACTGGGAAGAACCACATCGGAACCATCGCTGGAAAGTTAAATGGAGAAATAATTGCTACTGGGCCAAGTGCTTGGCGAATTGAATAAACATCTACACCAGATGAGACTTCTTCAGAAAAGCCACCCTTTAGTAAGTGTGGAATACCGCAAGCAAATTCAACAACTTCTAGTCCGCGAGTAACTTCACCGGCTGCATCGCTAAGAACTTTTCCGTGCTCGGCAGTAATTAGTGCCGCAATTTTTTCTTTATTTGTGTTTACTAATTCGCGAAATGCAAACAAAACATTGACGCGCTTAGTGAGCGAACTATGGCGCCATTCAGCAAATGCATCCGTGGCAGCTTTTACTGCAACATCAACTGTTGCTGCGGTACCAAATGCGACTTTCTTCGAAACTTCACCTGTCGCCGGATTAAAAATTTCCACATGACGTTTTGCCGAGTCATCGAAAGTTTTCCCGTTTATCCAATGCGTAATTTCGCTCATAGACGCACACTACTTGAACGCATTATGCTTGCGCTATTCAGCGTTGAAGGGAAGTCTTTTTCGTGTCCAACCCACAGGTAGATCCAAAAAAAGGTGCTGCAGTAACGGCTGCAGACCATGCATATGTTTTTCACTCCTGGTCGGCTCAAGGACAAATCGCACCTATTCCTGTGGCCGGCAGTTCGGGTTCACGTTTCTGGGATTACGAAGGTAAAACTTATTTAGATTTTTCTTCACAACTTGTATTTACAAATATTGGTCACCAACATCCAAAAGTTGTTAAAGCTATTCAAGATCAAGCAGCAACGTTGACTGCACTTGCTCCACAACACTCAAATGATGCGCGCAATGAAGCTGCACAACGTATCGTCGAATTAGCTGGTGGACATTTCCGTAAGGTTTTCTTTACCAACGGTGGCGCAGATGCAATTGAAAATGCAATTCGCATGGCTCGTTTGCACACAAATAAGCACAAGGTGCTTTCTACATATCGTTCGTACCACGGCAATACGGGCTCTGCTATTAACGCAACTGGCGACCCACGTCGTTTCCCAAATGAATTTAGCTTTGGTCACGTTCACTTCTGGGGACCATATTTATATCGCTCATCATTCTTATCGACCACAGAAGAAGAAGAGTGCCAGCGCGCATTGGCTCACTTAGAGCAAATGATTATCTTCGAATGTCCGAACACTATCGGAGCAATTTTGCTCGAATCTGTTGGCGGAACTGCAGGAGTACTTGTTCCACCTAAGGGTTATCTCGAAGGTCTTCGCGCATTGTGCGATAAGTACAAGATCATG
>JAPOHK010000157.1 GCA_029979485.1 Candidatus Planktophila limnetica | reverse complement strand
GCCGTGACAGGGGTTATTCGATCCACCATGGAATTCGGAAATACCACATTTTCAGAAATCCAATTTGCAAGTTCTGGGCTCTTCAACTTAGCAAATTCAATAATCATCTTCTTCGCAACATCACCATTACCTTGAATGTTGTCACAAGATTGCACTGTAAATGGTGCTATTCCTAGATCACGGCGACGCTTTAGGCCTTCGACGATAAAACCAAAAGCAGATTTAGGTAGTGTGGCTCCAGCCAAATCTTCTTTTACACCTGGCGTAGTTGGATCAAATTCACCAGTAACGCGATCAAAACTATAACCACCTTCGGTAATAGTAAGAGAAACTATTCGAATTGCTGGATCAATTAACTTTTCTAATACCAATTGTGGGTTTTCGGGTGCAAACAAATATTCAATGATGCTGCCAATAACTTGATAGTGAATTTTGCCATCGGGATGCTTGGTAATAAGCGTATATAGACAGTCTTGTGGCTTAAGGGCTTCAGACATGCGCTTATCGGACTCAAGTAGCCCCACGCCCACGATGCCCCAATCTTGTGCCAGTCCCTGTGACAGCAATGAGTCGATTGTGAGTGCTTGATGAGAGCGATGGGAGGCCCCGACTCCAAAATGCACAATTCCCGGAGTGACGGCATTGCGATCATAAGTTGGGACAAGCACATCTTTAGGTAGTGCTGAAAGAACCTGGTTTGAGAGTCGAGTCATCTCTATTTCACAGCTCCCATTGCTAGGCCACGGACTAATTGTTTCTGTGCAAACCATCCTGCAAGAATTACAGGAAGAGCTGCCACTGTCGAAGCCGCTGACAGTACTGCAAGAAATTGTCCGCGCCCATCAACGAAACTCGCCAAAAATGGTGGAGTAGTTTTAGCGTTTGCACTTGTTAACAGAACAGAGAAGAAGTATTCATTCCATGAGAAAATAAAGCATATAAGTGCAACTGCAGCGATTCCTGGAAGAACTATAGGTAAAACTACGCTCCACAATTCGGTCTCAAAATTTGCTCCATCAATTCGCGAAGCCTCAATAACTTCGTGAGGAACTTCACTTAAAAATGATCGCATCATCCAGATTGCGATTGGCAAATTCATTGCAGCATAGACAAGAGAAAGCGCAAAAATATTATCTAGGACGCGCAAGTTTTTAAAGATGATGAAGAGCGGGAGAATTGAAGCTGCGGCTGGCATAAAACGGGTGGAGATAAAGAAGAAGAGAGCATCCTGAACCTTGACGATAGGACGCACGCTGAGCGCATAGGCGGCAGGAATGGCCAGCAATAAAACCAACGCAGTAGAAATAACGCTTGCCATCAAGGAGTTGGTGAGGTAATCCACCATTCCTCTATCTGCTAAGCGAGAGAATCCCTCAAGTGTTGGAGTAAAAATAAATTTAGGTGTCAGGCTGGCAGCATCATTTTCGGTCTTGAAGGAATTAATGAACATCCAGGCAACAGGAAAGAAGTAGGTGACAGCGATTACCCAAGTTGCACCCGTAATTAAAGTTGCCTTAGTTGATTTCATTTGCTTACTCCCGAGATAAAGACCTTGAAGAGACTTCGAAGTGAAATCGTGGCCACGATTATTGTCAGAATTACTGTGACTACTCCATAGGCAGCCGCCTGCCCAACATTCATACCCACGAAGGCGCGCTCATAGAGCAGGTAAGCCAGAGTCTTTGTGCCACCGGTTCCTTTGGTCATGATGGCTACAGGGTCAAATGCCTGTAGCAACATGATCGTTCCAAGCAAAATTGCAATTTCAATGTATTGGCGTAAATGTGGCAGAGTTATAAATGCAAAGGTGCGCCAGACACCAGCGCGATCGACCGATGCTGCTTCCAAAACTTCTCGACTCTGAGACTGCAGTCCTGATAGCAGAATAAGCATCATAAACGGTGCATATTGCCAAGTAAGAAGAATAATTACTGAGATATATGGGT
>JAPOHK010000148.1 GCA_029979485.1 Candidatus Planktophila limnetica | reverse complement strand
GAGGTTTCAACTTTGCTCGGTCGCATGCCTTCAGCTGTGGGTTACCAGCCAACTTTGGCTGATGAAATGGGTCAGTTGCAGGAGCGCATTACCTCTACGCGCGGTCACTCAATTACATCTATGCAGGCGATTTACGTTCCTGCCGATGACATTACTGACCCAGCTCCACACACAACATTCGCTCACTTAGATGCGACAACAGTTTTGTCTCGTCCGATTTCAGAGCTTGGTATCTACCCTGCGGTGGATCCACTGGATTCAACTTCACGTATTTTGGATCCACGTTACATCGGCGAGAAGCACTTCAAGGTTGCTAACCGCGTTAAGCAGATCTTGCAGCGCTACAAGGATCTCCAGGACATCATTGCGATTCTTGGTATCGATGAGCTTTCTGAAGAAGACCGTATCTTGGTTGGCCGCGCACGTCGTATTCAGCGCTTCCTTTCACAGAACACATTCGTTGCGAAGGTCTTCACCGGTATCGATGGTTCATTCGTTCCGTTGTCAGAAACTATTGAAGCATTCGAAGCGCTTGCTGATGGTAAGTATGACCACGTTCCAGAGCAGGCATTCTTTATGTGCGGCGGTCTCGCTGACGTAGAGGCAAAGGCTGCAGAACTAGCAAAGGCATAATAAAAAATGTTAAACGTCGAATTAGTATCGCCAGAGAAGAAGGTTTGGTCAGGAGAAGCGGTCTCTGTTTCAGCGCGCACTCTTGAAGGTGATCTGGGAATTCTTACAGATCACGCACCTCTTCTTGGCGTACTAGTCGACGGTGAAGTGGTAATTAAAGGCACCGACGGATCAACCAACACATTTAGCGTTGCTGGTGGATTCCTTAGCGTTTCAAATAACCGCGTATCAATTCTCGCGGAAGCAACAAATTAAATTCTTTTAACATCTGCGCCGAGTGCTTGAAGTTGCTCGGCGAAGTTTGGAAATCCGCGATCAATATGGAATGCATCTTCCACGATTGTTTCGCCATCTGCGACTAAGCCTGCAAGTACTAAACCAACACCAGCACGAATATCTGTAGCAACTACTGGTGCACCCGAAAGTTGCGGAATTCCGCAGATAGCTGCATGGTGACCATCTACCGTGATTTTCGCGCCTAAACGGCTTAGTTCATTAACAAACATAAAGCGGCCTTGGAAAACATTTTCAGTAACAATCGCATCGCCTTCAGCGATTGCATTCATCGCAACAACCATTGGTTGTAAATCTGTTGGGAAACCTGGATAGGGAAGTGTTGCGACATCAATCGCTTTTGGACGATGTTCCATATGAACCCGAATGCCATCTTCAATCGTTGTAACGACTGCGCCGGCGTTGGTTAGCTTCTCTAACGGAATCTCTAAATGATCTGCGCGTGCACCTTTAATAGTGATGTCACCTTGTGTGATTGCAGCAGCGAATGCCCAAGTACCAGTGATGATGCGATCTGGAAGCGTTGCATGTGTTGCTGGGTTTAGTTTTTTAACGCCTTCAATAGTGATAGTTGTAGAACCAAGGCCAGAAATCTTGGCGCCCATTTCGATAAGGAAATTTCCGATATCGACAATATCTGGTTCGCGAGCTGCGTTATCAATAACTGTTGTCCCGCGAGCAAGGACAGCAGCCATCATGATGTTCTCAGTGGCACCAACAGAAGGGAAATCTAATTCAATAGTTGCGCCATCCAAACCATTTGGCGCTTCAGTAACAATGTAACCGTGTTCGATATGAACTTTTGCGCCGAGCGCTTCAAGACCTTTGATATGAATATCTAATGGTCGAGGACCGATTGCATCACCGCCAGGGAGCGCCACATCTGCAGCGCCTACTCGAACAGTTAGCGGGCCTAGCACATTGATAGATGCACGAATCTTTCTAACTAATTCGTAATCAGCTCGATGTTCTGGATTTTCTGGAACTGTGATTTCGACTTTGCCTTGTAAACGATTGACGGTGCAGCCCAGTCGTTCAAGTAATTCGATCATGATTTCAACGTCCAAAATATCTGGAACATTGGTAATGGTGTTCTTGCCAGGGGCTAACAAAGTGGCCGCCATAAGCTTTAAAACGGAGTTTTTAGCGCCTGGTACGTGGACTTCGCCCTTGAGGTGTGCACCACCCACGATACGAAAACGCTCACTCATAATGGTCTTATCTTACTTGTTTCAATAGGCTTTACTCATGGTTCATTTAACGCGCATTTATACAAAAACAGGTGATGACGGCAGTACAGCGTTAGGCGACATGAGCCGCACCTCAAAGAACGATCCACGTCTTGAGGCATATGCAACCGTTGATGAAGCTAACTCTTCTATTGGCGTTGTGCTTGCGATGAGCCCAGTTGCTGATGAAGTTCGTAAGTTATTGGTTCGCGTGCAGAATGATTTATTTGATGTCGGAGCAGATCTTTGTACTCCAATTATTGATAATCCTGGATACGAACAGCTTCGCGTTTTGGAAAGCCAGAT
>JAPOHK010000136.1 GCA_029979485.1 Candidatus Planktophila limnetica | reverse complement strand
GCACACGATTTGGTTGACATTTCTTGGGTAGCAAAAAAATATGACATACCAGGGGAGCGATATGCACTTTTCGCAATGTTTCGAGGAGATCCGTCAGATGGTTTACCCGGCGTTAAAGGAATCGGTGAAAAAGGCGCGGCGCTTATTTGTAATAATTTTGATACCGTAGAAGAGGTAATTCAGGGTGCCCTAAATGCCCATGAAGCACTTAGTCCGAACTTAATCAAGAAAATCTTAGAAGGTCAGGAGTATCTGAAAATAGCTCCAACCCTTGTTCAATGTGCGCGAGATGTTTCATTGCCGCAAATAGACCTCAGTCTTCCAAAAAGGCCGAAAGATTTATCCAAGATTTATGCACTTCAAAAACAATACGGTCTTGGCGCGAGTGTCGATAGAATGATTGCAGCACTTCGATGGTGAGTTTTCCCGTAGCTATTCTTAGCGGAATGGTCCTATCAGGAGCATTTTCTCCTTTGAACTGGTGGTTCCTTCTTCCAGTAGCTATTGCAACGTTTCTTTATTCAGTTACTAAAACGAGAAAGCCCTTTCTAGTTTCCTTTGTATTCGCAATTGTTTTTAATTTTCTGTCCTTGAGTTGGTCGGGAACCTACGTGGGCTTGATTCCGGTATTTTTCTTAGTGCTCTTGCAATCCCTTTTTTATCTTCCCCTAGGATTTGTCTCATATAAGCGGGATAGATACTCTCGTATTTGGCTTTTATTGCCCATCCTATTAATCGCAGATCAAATCCGTTCGATATTTCCTTTCGGTGGATTCGGTTGGAATCGTCTATCGTTTAGTCAAGCAGATGCTCCATACTTAAAATTAGCCGCCTATCTAGGAGATACATCCTTAATTTTTGTTGGAGTCAGTTTAGGAATAGCGCTCTATCTGTTGTGCGCACGTGCGCAGTTAGTCTCTGTAGCCATAACATTGATTATGGTGACGGCGGTTGTTCTTTTGCCAAGTTCGAACCTAAACCAGGGGAGCGTAAAGGTTTTAGGCATTCAAGGAAATGTTCCGAGGCTGGGATTAGATTTTAATGCGCGCGCTCAGGAAGTTTTCAATTATCATCTAAAGAAATCAACTTCGGTACTGCAAGATTCAAGCATCAAACCTGATGTAATCGTGTGGCCAGAGAATTCAGTTGATGTTGATCCATTCACCAACGTGAATGTGGGAGAGAAGATCGCAGATCTAGCAGTAAAAGCATCAGTACCAGTGATAGTTGGTGCGGTGTTGAAAGATTCACAAGGTCCCAGGAACGTGTCAATCATGTGGGATGAACAGGGAAAGGTAGTCTCGCAATACACAAAGCGCGTGCTTACGCCTTTTGGTGAGTACATACCCCTTCGAAGAGTCGCTCAATTAATCTCACCATTTACAAATAATGTTATCGATTTCGTGCCTGGCAATGCATTGGTAGTGCACAAAACTGGAAAATCTGTGATTGCTCCGATACTTTGCTATGAAATCATTGATGACAACGCAGTGCAGTCTATTTCTAGATTATCAAATTTGCTCATTGTGCAGACCAATAATGCAACGTTTGCAAACAGCGGACAAAGCGCGCAGCAATTGAATATTTCACGCATACGTGCGGTTGAAAATAATCGCTGGATCGTCTCTGTTTCCACCACCGGCGTTTCTGCAATTATCGATAATTTTGGAGAAATTCAACAAATTACCAAACAAAATACGGCTTCTTTTGTTTACGAAAATGTGAAACTAAACTCCCAAGAAACTCTCGCAAGCAAAATGGGTAATTGGACCTTCTCTATATGTTTTGCGATATCAATACTTATTTATCTGAGAAAACGTAGAATCAATGCTTAAAAGCGTTGTTCTTATTCCCACCTATAACGAATCTGAATCAATAATTTCATTACTTAAAGAGTTACAAGGCATCGATATTGACGTAATAGTTATAGATGATGATTCACCCGATGGAACTTCCTTGTTAGTTAAAAACCTCAATTACTCAAATGTGCGGGTAGTAGATCATGGCAAGAAACATGGTATAGGTGCGGCATATCTATCGGGCATGAAATTAGCGATTGAAAATGGGTACGAGTTAATTGCGACAATGGATGCTGATGGCTCGCATTTGGTTCATAACTTAAAAAGCATGCTCGAATTGAGCGAATCTTGTGATGTTGTGATGGGAACAAGATGGATCTCCGGTGGTTCAGTAGCAAATTGGTCGCTTCACAGAATATTTCTCTCTCAATTTGGGACCTGGTATGCACGCAAAGCTCTAGGATTGCCTTATAGGGATCTCACCGGAGGTTTACGCATTTATAGGAATAAGCCTCTAAGCCAATTGAATCTAACTTCCATTCGTTCAAACGGATATTGCTTTCAAATTGAAATGATTCGAGCAATTACCAACTTGGATGTGAAAATCAAAGAGTTTCCAATACAATTCATCGAACGGGAGCAAGGTAAATCCAAGATGAGCAAAAGCATCGTCTTGGAGGCTTTTTATCGTGTAACTATTTGGGGTGCGCAGCGCCTGGTTGGATATAACGCCGATAAGTTACATTATGTTAAGTAAACTAAATCCACGATAAACATCAGCACCGGATCCTGCCCTACTCGGCGAAAGCTTCAATGGGTGGACATGCGCAGACTAGGTTTCTATCCCCAAATGCGCCATCGATTCGTCCAGATGTTGGCCAGTACTTACCGCGCATCCCGATAATTTCTCCAGGAATAAGGCCATCTTGCATTTCAGGAAAAGCAGCGATTTCACGAGGATATTTTCTATCCCACTGACTTGAGATTACATCTCCTGCGGTGTGTGGAGCGTGAGCAAGAGGTGAATCTTCATGGGCAATTACTCCATTTTGCACATCCATAATT
>JAPOHK010000114.1 GCA_029979485.1 Candidatus Planktophila limnetica | reverse complement strand
TGAACACGAATAATTCCGCGCGTATCTTTTCCGTATGTACCAGCTTCTCGGAGGAAGCATGTTGAAAATCCTGCATAACGAAGTGGAAGTTTTTCTGCTGGCAAGATTTCATCCATGTGCATAGCCGCGAGTGGAACTTCACTTGTGCCAACTAAATACACTTCATCACGCTCTAAGTGATAAACATTTTCCGCGGCTTGTCCTAAAAACCCAGTGCCTTCCATTGCTGCAGGATTTACAAGAACTGGCGGGATCACGGGAATGAAACCCGCTTTAGTTGCAGATGAAATTGCATAATTAACCAGTGCGAATTCAAGAAGCGCACCAGTGCCAGTTAAATAATATGAACGTGAGCCGGCAACTTTAGCTCCGCGCTCTGTATCAATTGCTCCCAGCAATTTTCCGAGTTCTACGTGATCTTTAGGTTCAAAACCATCTTTAGCGAAATCACGTGGTGTGCCAACGTGTTCGATAACAACAAAGTCTGCTTCTCCGCCAATTGGTGCATCTGGATCAAGCAGGTTTGAAAGCTGCATTGCAATTAAATTTGCTTGCGCTTCTATCTCCGCGCGCTTGGTATCTGCGGTTTTTACTTTATTTGCTAACTCTTTCGCGTTCTCTAAAAGTGCTGCCTTTTCATCACCTTTGGCCGCACCAACAGATTTAGAGAGCGTGTTTTGTTCTGCACGAAGTCTTTCAAACTCTGTAATTGCAGTACGACGAGTTTCATCGAGTGCCAATAATTGGTCAACGATTGATGTGTCTTCGCCACGACCCTTTTGTGATGCACGAACTGCATCTGGGTTTTCGCGAATAAACTTAATGTCAATCATTTCGCACTGCTTTCTCGTGGATAAGAACCAAGGAATCTAATTTCGTCACAAATTTCACGCAATCCTTCGAGCGCTTGTGACACTGATGGATCATTGACGTGACCTTCAGCATCAATAATAAAGTGGTAGTCACCTAATACGCGTCCAGTTGGACGACTTTGAATGAAAGTTAGGTTTACATCACGCTTAGCGAATTCAGTCAGAATTTCTAGTAGTGCACCCGCGTGATCGATATCGATGTAAAGCGCCAATGACGTGCGGTCTCGACCTGTTGGAGCAGATAGTTCGCCAGGTTTTGAAACCAAAACAAATCGAGTAACAGCACCATTGTTATCACCAATATTTTTTGCAATGACTTCTAGTCCGTAATGCGAGGCTGCCACTTCGGCGGCAATGGCTGCATCGAATTCGCCGCGAGAAATTGCTTCGGCTGCTGCCGCAGTTGACGCAGTCGGAATGATTTCGGCGGTTGGATAATTTTTGGCAATGAATGCACGGCATTGAGATTCTGCGTGTGGGTGCGTTGCAATTCGTTTGATGTTTTGTGTACCTGGTTTTGTCATTAAAGAAAATGAAACTGGCAGCGTTACTTCACCAGCAATTACAAGTGGGTCACCGGTTGCTAACTCATCAAGTGTTCTAGCAACAACACCTTCGACTGAGTTTTCAATTGGAACGAGTGCAAAATCTGCTTTTCCCTCTCGAACCGCCGTAAGTGCTGCGGTGACATTTGAATACGGAATCAACGCATCAGATGCTGATGTAATTTTCTTGAGTGCAGCCTCGGTAAAGGTACCTACTGGACCAAGGTATGCATATGTACTCACTGGCTAAGAATAGCCGAGCACAGAGCGTGCATGCGCCGGACGATTGGTCATCACGATATCTACGCCAACGCTTGCGCAATACTGCAGATCCTCCGTTGAATCTACGGTCCATACATATAACTCTTTTCCTGAGTTCTTTATTTCTGTGACTAATTCAGGTGATTTCTTAATCATTTCGACACTCGGTCCGATTACTTGAGCTGATGTAAAGCGACGAGTGATTTTATTTGTGATATCTCCAAGCAACATAACGGTTTTTATACTTGGATCCATCTTCTTTATCTTTTCAATTGCAAACCAAGAAAATGACATGATTGCAATATTAATTCCAGAGTTCTTAATTGAATCTTTTCTCTTTTGAAGTTCTGCGACAACCAACTCTTCAACGCGATTTCCTGTAGGTACAGGGTGTTTTGTTTCTAGCGCTAAAGATTTCTTGTTCTCTATTGCGAGATCCAATAACTCATTAAGCGTCATAACCGCAGGATAAATCTGCTTAATTTCTGCATATGTGCGGTTGGCAATGATCGCAGCGTTCTTGGCTTCTTTTTTCATATTTGCGTCGTGCCACAAAATTGGAACTTCATCTTTTGTTATTCGAATGTCGCATTCAAAACCGAGTGCGCCTTGTTCGATTGCCCCGCGATAGGCAGCCATTGTGTGTTCGGGAAAATCTGCCGATGCACCTCTGTGGGCGTAGAACTTCATCTTCTTATTATTACGCAATCCAGCCATTAGGCTAGGCGGTATGAGTAAGAGTTACTTTGCAGTTTCTGCGCGTACCGCAATTGGTTTGGCACGCAGTGGCAACGAAGATTCCGCTCTCACTAGCTCTTCTCTATTAGCTGTTGCTGATGGAATGGGCGGACACGCTGGCGGTGAAGTTGCATCACAGATCGCAATCAAAACTCTCGCAACAATGGTGCCCGTATTAACAGCGCCAGATATTGATACTGATTCGATTGAAGATTTATTACTCAATTCTCTGCACACAATTGATGGAGAAATTTCACGTGTTTCAAATGATGAAATCGAATTGCGTGGAATGGGAACGACCTTGACGGCGTTACTTATCAGAGATAATCGAGTTGCCTTATTGCATGTTGGAGATTCGCGTTGCTATCGCTTACGTGGCAACACTTTTGAACAACTCACTCATGATCACACTGTTCTGCAAGAACTCTTAGATTCGGGCACTATTTCGATGGCTGAGGCCGCTGATCATCCGCAGCGATCTATGTTGACTCAAGTTTTAATGGGCGAAGGATCTATTGCACCAGTTCTCATGGTTTATGAAGTAAATTCTAAGGATCGCTTCTTACTCTGTAGTGATGGTTTGTCGAGTGTTTTAACCGAGAAAGAAATAAAATCAATATTGAAAAAATCTAATCGTGACGAGGCAGTTGTCGCACTTGTAGAAGCAACATATGTCAACGGTGCTCCAGATAACGTAACTGTTGTTGTAGCCGATGTTATTGATGCAGAAGAGCACAGCGTTGAATTGATTGGGGCTGCCGAATGACGCTTCTCGGCGGTCGCTACGCAGTTGGCGAAATGATTGGCACCGGCGGAATGGCCGATGTTTACGTTGCACAGGACGAGAGACTTGCTAGACAAGTTGCTGTAAAGATTTTGCGTAGTGATCTTGCGAAAGATCCTTCATTTGTAGCGCGCTTTAGAAAAGAAGCGTTCGCTGCCGCTGGTTTAAATCATC
>JAPOHK010000161.1 GCA_029979485.1 Candidatus Planktophila limnetica | reverse complement strand
CGATTTTCTAGGGCACGAATTAAGCCCAAATTTGTCATGACAGTTCCAACTACTGCCTTGGTTGGGAGTTCTGTGTGATCAGCAAGAATTCCTAATACGTAATCTCCATCAATCACATTTCCTTCATGATCGACGGCGAGCATGCGATCTGCATCGCCATCGTGAGCAATACCCAGATCTGCTTTTTCTGATTTCACTCTGGCAATCAGATTCTCTAAATGTGTTGATCCACAGTTCTCGTTAATATTTAAGCCGTTAGGGCTAGCGGAGATTGCAATAACCTCAGCGCCAGCACGACGCAAGACTTCCGGTGCAACAAAAGATGCAGCTCCATTTGCACAATCAACGACAACCTTGATTCCATCAAATCGAGTGTGAATGGTCGACAAAAGATAAGAAATGTACTTCTCGCGAGCTTCAGAATCATCGAAATAACGACCGGCTTCCATATCTGCAGGCCGCTGCCAAGGTTTTCCTAAAAGTGATTCGATCTTCGCTTCGAGCGCATCATCTAACTTGCGCCCAGTTCGGGCAAAAAATTTGATTCCGTTATCGCGCGCTGGATTGTGGGAAGCGCTAATCATCACTCCGAGATCAGCTTTTAATTCGGTGATTAGAAATGAGACTGCAGGCGTTGGAAGAATTCCAACTTTACGGACATCAACTCCGCTTTCAGTAAGCCCCTCGCATATTGCAGCTTCCAGGTAAGAACCGGATTCGCGCGAATCTTGGCCGACGATTGCAACAGGGCGATGCCCCGCAAATTCACCGCTTTCAGTGAGAACTTCGGCAGCGGCAACAGCTAAATCGTGCGCTAATTTTTCAGTGAGATCAACGCCAGCAACGCCTCGGACACCATCGGTGCCAAAGAGGGCCATATGTGAAACGTTAAATTAACGCTTGCTGTATTGCGAGCGCTTACGTGCCTTCTTAAGGCCGTACTTCTTACGCTCAATAACACGAGGATCGCGAGTTAAGAACTTCGCTTTCTTCAATGCAGGACGGTTCGCATCAGTATCAATCTCATTAAGAGCACGAGCAACACCAAGGCGTAGCGCGCCAGCTTGTCCAGAAATTCCGCCACCATCGATACGAGCGATGATGTCGTACTTACCTTCTGCGCCAACAGTACGTAGTGGCTCAGAGACAGCTTGTTGGTGAACTTTATTTGGGAAGTAAACATCGAGTGCTTTGTTATTGACGGTCCAACGTCCAGAACCTGGTACGAGGCGAACACGTGCAACAGCTTCTTTACGACGACCAACGCCAGCGCCTGGTGCAATAACAGCAGCGCGGTTTGTGGCGCCAGCAGGAGTGCTGGAGCTATACGCAGTTGTGGTTTCGTTTTCGCTCATTATTACTTACCAACCTTGGTCTGATCGATTTGTGTGAATGTATAAGGAACTGGCGCTTGCGAACCATGTGGATGTTCTGCACCTGCATAAACTTTAAGTTTGGAGGCCATCTGCTTTCCGATGGAATTCTTTGGGAGCATGCCCTTGATTGCTTTTTCAACAGCGCGGGTTGGGAACTTCTCCATCAACTGCACGTAGTTACGTGAAGTAAGACCGCCTGGGAAACCTG
>JAPOHK010000080.1 GCA_029979485.1 Candidatus Planktophila limnetica | reverse complement strand
GTATTTGGGCAAGCCGATTTAGATTCAGCTGCAGCGCATTTAGTTAAGGTTATTGAAGAAGTTAAACCTCACGTTCTCATTACCTATGATGAAATTGGAGGATACGGGCATCCTGATCACATTCAAGCCCATCGTGTTGCCATGCGAGCAAGTGAATTAGCAGAGTGGAAAATTTCCAAAATCTATTGGAACGCGATGCCAAAATCTGTTCTTGCAGAAGGAATTGAAAAAATGAAAGAAATTGGCTCTAGTTTTTTTGGAGCCGAAAGTGTTGACGATCTCCCCTTCGCTAAAGATGACTCACTCGTAACTGCAATGGTTGATGGAACTAAATACGTAGATTTAAAGATGAAAGCTATGGCTGCCCATGCAACTCAAATTGAATTAGATGGACCATTTTTTGCACTTTCAAACAATCTCGGTCAACAAGTATGGGGGCATGAGTATTACTCACTCGTGCTGGGAGAAAAATCTGGACCATATGATTCACATGGGAGAGAAACAGATTTGTTTGCTGGAGTTAACCCAACATGAAAATGATTTACTCAGCAGCGCTAGGTCTCTTAACTGGAATCGCCGCAGTTTTGCTTCATGTTTTTTATCCGCCATTTGGTTTAGTGATCGCACTCCTCGGTTCTGCCGCGACAATTTGGTCAATTGGCAGACACTTCGGATCTAGGACCTACAAATTAATTGCTTCAATCACATGGGGACTCATTCTCTGGAGAGCTTCCAGTTTTGGTGTTGGCAATGAACTCTTAGTGCAAGGCAATTCAGAAGGCAGCGCTTTAGTTTTTCTTGGACTAGTTGCGCTATTTATTGTTACAGCACTGCCTGCTTAATCATCGCCAACTCCAATTTTGCCCAGAAGCTGAATCCGATATTTCTAATCCCGCACTTTCAAGAGTTGCACGCAATTCATCGCTACGCGCCCAATCCTTAGCTTTGCGTGCAGCTTCACGTTCTTCTAATAAAACCTTTAGGTCAGAGGGGAGTTCGCGAATTTCTGGAGCGCGAGTGAGATTGAGTCCTAACACCTGATCGGCGTAAAGAAATGCGTTAGCCTTTTGAGTATCAGTGGCACTTCCATCTTTTTCGAGTGCTCGCAAATAAGTAATTACTCGCGGCGTATCTAAATCATTTTCAAGGAATCCAAGCACTGCCGGATCCAGATCGATGTTCTTGCCAGTTCCCCATCCAGCAACCTTGCTTCTCCAGCGCTTGATGGTTTCGTGAGCTGCAGAAATAGATTGCCAGGAGAGATCCATTTGAGATCTATACCTATTTTCCAAGAAACATAAACGTAGGGCTAGTGGATCGAAACCCCTAGCAATTACATCATCTAGTAATACAACATTTCCTGCACTCTTTGACATTTTTCGACCTTCAAAAAGAAGGTGCTCACCATGAACCCAGAGATCAACACTTTCAACACCGGTAATGGAATTTGATTGCGCTCGCTCATTTTCATGATGAGGAAAACGTAAATCAATTCCGCCCACATGAATATTGACGTGACCATGTAGAAATTTCAGTGACATCGCAGAACACTCAATGTGCCAGCCCGGAAATCCAGGACCCCATGGAGAATCCCAAATCATCTCTTTTCGATTTCCGGCAGCTTTCCATAATGCCCAATCTGCATGAAATTTCTTTGCACCATCTTCTACATACTCATATCGATGACCAGGTTTGAGCGCATCTAAGCGATTGCCACTTATCTGCCCATATCCAGCAAAAGATTGTGCATCAAAGTAAACACACTTATCTTCACCTATGTAAGCAGCCCCCTTCTCAATTAGTTTAGAAATCATTTCGTGCATTAGTTCAATTGATTCACTTGCTCGAGGATATTTCTTAGCAGGGATGATGTTTAGATTGGCAAGGTCATGATGGAAGCGATCTTCATATTTTCGAGCAATCTCGAAAGGGTCAATCTTCTCTTTCTTTGATTGTTCCAACATCTTATCTTCTTGGAAATCATCGGACATATGCCCTACATCCGTGATGTTTTGAATCATCTCAACTGATAGTCCGTCAAGACTGATTGTGCGCGCAATCAGATCACTCAGCAGAAAGGTTCTTAAATTTCCCACATGAGCATCTCGATAGACAGTCGGGCCACAGCAATACATTGTGACAACACCCTTATTTGAAGATATATAAATGGGTTTGCGCGAAAAAGTGTCGTAAATGGAGAGAACCATCAACAGCAACTCTCTGATAACAAATTTAATGTTTTTTGATAACTGCGATAAACATATTCGTGGTGGAAATTAAACCCCAGTGATGTATATAAGTTGATAGCTGTCGTATTCTTTGAGTCAACTTGCAATACAGATTTTTTGACTCCAGCGTTAAGAGAAGCCTGCAAGAGTGCGTTTACAATTAATTTACTGACACCTTTGCCTCGGTGTTGAGGATGGACAAAAACTCTTGAGAGTGCGCTCCACCCATCTGCATGTGCAGTTCGACCTACTCCAATTAATTTCTTGCCATCAAACACAGATGCATACAAGGCTGGACATCCCCGCATCAAATCGGCTACTCCGTAATCGTCCTGAAGCGCAAGCCATGCGTCATCGAAATTATCTGAAACCAAAGTTGTAAACTCAGATTCGAGTAAAGCGGGCTCTGCAATGTCTGCCACCATTACATGAGCTCGAACTTTTTCAACCCACCCTTGATCAAAGAGTCTGGAATCTAAATCTGCATACGTTGGTAATGGGATTGAAAAGGTAGGCACAAGACCTTCCTTTTCATAATATGCAATTACATGCGCAATGGACTTATCTACGTCATCTAAGGGTTCTCCGTATGGCGCTTTTCCAGTTGGCAAAACTGAATTAGCGCGCATTGTAAATTTGCCAGAAGTACGCACTAACCATTTACCAAAGAATTCCTGGCGCAATGGTGGCCAAGTCTGCGTTAACACTCTTTCCAATTCTTGAATGCGAATAGAAAGTGGAGCACCGTGACCGGCTGAGTGGTTTTTTTCTTCGATGATTTTATAGATAGCTATTTTTTCAACATCAAATTCGATGAGCTCGCCATGACGATTACGTAGTGAATTTTCAGACTCCAAATATCCAACAAGGTCGCGAAATCCCCCTTCTGGATCGTGGAAGCGAATACTTACTCGCTTACCAATTGCAGCCTTCATAATTGAGCCCTCACAGGTGTAACGATAATCGCCCACGCCAAACTCGCGAGTTACAGGGGCTTCGCATTACAATCGCGCTATAGAAACGGCTTCTTAAGCCGAAGGCAAGAGTTTTAAGGGAGGCTGTTCTCGTGACATATGTGATTGCCCAACCATGCATCGATGTGAAGGATAAGTCCTGCATCGAAGAGTGCCCAGTGGACTGTATATATGAGGGCAATCGCATGTTGTACATCCAGCCAGATGAGTGCGTTGATTGTGGTGCGTGCGAGCCGGTATGTCCCGTCGAAGCAATTTATTACGAAGACGATGTTCCTGGTCCATGGAAAGATTTCCAAAAAGTTAATAGCGAATTCTTTGTCGAACTAGGTTCTCCTGGTGGCGCAGCAAAAGTTGGTCCAACAAATAAAGATCATGCCGACGTTGTTACTGCTCCAGCAAAGAGCGAGTAAAGGCGCGTGCACTGAAACTTCCAGATTTTCCGTGGGATGCATTAGCTCCCTTTGGAGATCTAGCGCGCAAACACAGCGCAGGAATAATTGATTTATCGCAAGGCACACCCGTTGATCCAACTCCAGAAATAATTCAGAAATCTTTAGCCGATCATTCCAACTCTCCTAGTTATCCATTAACTGCTGGCACCCAAGAGTTGCGAGATGCAATTAAGAAGTGGGCTGTTCATAGATTAGGCGCCAGTGGTGCATTTGATGTTTTGCCATTAATTGGATCAAAGGAATTCGTCGCCTGGCTACCAACTTTTTTACAGGCCAAAAAAGTACTTATTCCTAAAGTGGCATATCCAACTTATAACGTTGGAGCAATAATTGCGGGCGCCGAACCTGTGACGGTAGATCTTGATGCACAATCTTGGCCCGATTCAGATTTAGCCTGGATCAATTCGCCATCAAATCCAACAGGTCGAGTTCATACAGAGTCAGAACTAAAAGCGGCGATTAATTATTCACACTTACACAACACACCGGTTGTAAGCGATGAGTGTTATCTAGAATTTGGCGATTCAATTGAACCTCTTTCGATTTTGAGTTATACGCAGGGCCAAAATTCAAATATTTTGGCGGTTCATTCACTCTCAAAACGTTCATCAATGGCTGGATATCGCGGTGCCTTTGTGATTGGCGATGAATCCTTGATTAAGAAAATACTTGAAATAAGAAAACATGCAGGCATGATGGTGCCGCTTCCAATTCAGCACGCCATGATTGATGCCCTAAGCGATGACACCCACGTAGTTGCACAACGCGCTCGCTATAACAATCGTCGCAAAATCTTGGTGCCGGCACTTGAATCAATTGGATTTAGAATTGATCACTCTGAAGCAGGGCTATATATCTGGTGCACTCGCGGGGAAGACTCTTGGAAATCCGTTGAAACTCTTGCAAATTTAGGAATTCTGGTTACTCCGGGAATCTTCTATGGTGCAGATGGCTCAGAACATGTTCGAATTGCTATGACGGCAACCGATAGTGCAATTAATGATGCAGCCGCTCGCATCACTGCTTCGAAAGCTCAGTAAATGACCCTTGGTATTTTGCTAGTCGGTGGAATGGGAACGCGCCTCATGCCACTGACTCGCGATATGCCAAAGCCAATGCTTCCACTTGCAGGATTACCAGTTACAGAGCATCAATTATTAGTTGCAAAACGTGCGGGCATAACAACAATTGTTCTAGCAACTTCTTATTTATCTGAAGTTTTTATTCCTTATTTTGCAGATGGTTCAAAGTGGGGATTGGACGTGCGATATGCAGTCGAAGAGACACCTCTAGGAACTGGTGGAGCAATCAAAAATGCTGCGGCGGCATTGAATTTAACCCC
>JAPOHK010000006.1 GCA_029979485.1 Candidatus Planktophila limnetica | reverse complement strand
CGCATCATTGATGATTATGGCCATCACCCAACAGAGATAAAGGTGACTCTCGATGCAGCACGTAGATATGCAGGAGATGGTCGCCTCTTAGTAGTTTTCCAACCACATAGATATTCACGCACTCAAGCATTCATGTCAGATTTTGCAGCCGCACTCTCTCTTGCAGATGATGTGATCTTGCTCGAGGTATACGCCGCAAGTGAAAAACCAATCGCTGGAGTTAGTTCAGAAGTAATTGCTCAATCAATGACAAATGGAAAGTACATTCCAAATTTTGTTGAAGCAACAGATACCGTAATTGAAATGGCAAAACCAGGAGATGTAATCATGACCTTGGGAGCGGGTGATGTTTCATCCCTTGGTCCAATAATCGTCGATGGATTGACTAAGCGCTTCTAGAGTAATTGATATATAAATGCCACGAATAATTAAAGTCTTAATCTTTGCATTAATCATTTCAACTCTTACTTATTTATTGGGTTGGTCTTCAGTTTTCACAGTGAAACGAGTTGAGTACGTTGGAATCACAAATACTATTCAAATATCTGCTGCAGAAAAAAAGGTTGGAAATCTCACGGGAACCAAACTCGCCCGTATTGAGCCTCGTCGACTCTCAAAGAGTCTTACCTCACTCTCTTGGATAAAAGAAGCTGATGTTTCACGAAATTGGTTTTCCGGTTCTGTAACTATTTCGATTGACCCACGTGAACCCATTGGCGCATTTGGTGGCAGATACATCGATTCAAGTGGTGCCATTTTTGATCCCGTCGGAGCACCCGTTGACGTGCCACAACTTCGTGCGCCAACTCCAGAAACCGGCTTAGCCGCTGCCAAACTATTTGCGTCCCTGCCCGCCGACTTCCGCCAAAACATTGCCTCTATGAGTGCCAGAAGTGCCAGTGATTTTTCCATGGTTATAAGTGGGCCGAGCCGAAACCTCACTCTTCGCTTTGGAGACTCGCAAGAAATAGATCTAAAAATCAAAGTATTTAAAGCACTTATAGAACTTGAAGAAAATAAAAATATTTCACAAATTGATGTATCTGCTCCACATGCACCGATAGTTAAGTAAGAAAATAATTTAAAAATAAATTCGTGGCGGTGTTTGCTTACCGAGTTAATTCGCTTTACTTTCACCTCACGAATAAGAGAGGACACTAAATCTCAACTCGAGGTTTACCGTTCTCAAGGAGGAGTACCGTGGCTTCACCGCAGAATTATTTAGCTGTCATCAAAGTAGTTGGTATTGGTGGCGGTGGAGTTAATGCAATCAATCGAATGATTGATGTTGGACTCAAAGGTGTCGAGTTCATTGCAATTAATACTGATGCGCAACATTTGTTAATGAGTGATGCTGATGTGAAATTAGATATTGGTCGCAAATCAACTCGCGGATTAGGCGCAGGCGCTGCACCTGAAAAAGGTCGCGAAGCAGCACTAGATCACATTGATGAAATTGAAGAAATTTTGCGCGGTGCAGATATGGTTTTTGTTACTGCAGGAGAAGGTGGCGGAACTGGAACCGGTGGCGCACCTGTAGTTGCAAAGATTGCACGCGAAATCGGCGCACTAACAATTGGTGTTGTTACAAAGCCATTTAGTTTTGAAGGAAAGATTCGTTCGGCTCAAGCAGAAGAAGGAATCGAAGCACTTCGTTCTGAAGTCGACACTCTTATTGTTATTCCAAATGATCGCTTGCTTGCAATTTCAGATCGCTCAATTACAGCAGTTGATGCATTTAAGAGCGCTGATCAAGTATTACTTTCAGGTGTTCAGGGAATTACAGAGATAATTACGCAACCAGGTTTAATCAATCTTGACTTTGCAGATGTGAAAACAGTTATGACAGGTGCTGGTTCTGCGCTTATGGGTATTGGTTCTGCTCGTGGTGAAAATCGAGCAATTCGCGCAGCTGAACTTGCAATTTCGAGTCCATTACTTGAAGCATCTATCGATGGCGCTATGGGAGTTCTGCTCTCTGTTGCAGGCGGTTCAGATCTTGGTTTATTCGAAATCAACGAAGCGTGCGAACTTGTACAAGCAGCGGCTCATCCCAATGCGAAAATCATCTTTGGAACAACAATTGATGACGCACTGGGTGATGAAGTTCGCATCACAGTAATTGCAGCAGGATTCGACGGCGGAGAACCTAAGAAAGTTTCTGTTCCTGTAATCAACGCAGCCACATTGGCTGGAAACGCTAATCCGGTTGCTAGCAATGATCCTCTTGCAGTGGCTCTAGATCTTGAGGCAGACCTTGCCCCACGACCACGTGTGACATTTGAGGATTTAGTTGCCGAAGATGAAATTGATGTTCCAGATTTCATGAAATAAGAGTGAGCTTTACATTCTTCACAGATCGCCTTGGCGGACTTAGCCAAGGCGATTTTTCTTCCTTGAATTTAGCTCTTCATGTCGATGATGATTCTTCAGTTGTTATTCGAAATCGGGAAATCATTAGTAATCAATACGGACCTACTATGTACATGAACCAGGTGCATGGAAATGCAGTTGAAGTGGTTTCCGCATTGGGTAATGCAACTCCAACGTGCGATGCGCTCATTACAACGGTGCCTGGAATCACTCTTGCAGTTTTGACGGCAGATTGCATTCCACTATTGCTATCGAGTAAAAATGTAGTTGCAGCAGTTCACGTCGGCAGACGTGGGTTAATCAATGGAGTCGCGCGGAAAACAGTTGAAAAAATGCGTGAACTAGGTTCCGGCGCGATTACAGGCAAGTTGGGCCCATCAATATGCGGCACCTGCTATGAAGTTGACCAAAAAACCTTTGATGAAGTTATCTCAGTATTTCCATCTGCTCGTTCAGAGACCGCACAAGGCACCCGAGCGCTGGATTTAGCAAGTGCTTTAGTTGCAGACCTCAATGATTTATCAATCGAATGTGAAGTCGACTCTCGATGCACCAATGAAGATCTTGATCTCTTTTCTTATCGTAGAACCCAGCGCACGGGTCGCCAGGCGGGTTTAATTAGATTATGAGTTCACGCTATGACGAAATCGCAAGTAATTTAGAGCGCGTACGCGAGCAAGTAAAAAGCGCTGCCGAATCATCGGATCGAAAGTATGAAGACATCACTGTGATAGCAGTTACAAAAACCTTTCCAATTAGCGATGTTCATATTTTGGCTAGCCTCGATGTTCATCATTACGGTGAAAATCGAGATTCAGAAGGCTCTCTAAAAGCCGCAGAAGTTCCCGGTATCTGGCACTTTCAGGGGCAGATCCAGAGCAATAAATTGAAATCAATTGCATCGTGGGCCAATGTGATCCACTCACTCGATGAGATACGACATATTCAAGCTCTGGATAAAGTTGCGGTCCATCGCATCGGTGTTTTTCTACAAGTATCACTCGATGGGGCGCAGGGCAGGGGTGGAGCTGCGCCAACTGATTTATCAGCACTTGCTGATTCGGTACTGAATTCCACACATTTGGATTTGAAGGGACTGATGGCCGTTGCCCCATTAGAAGAATCCAGTGATCAGGCTTTTGAAAAACTGGCCACTATTCATGATGGATTCAAGGCTTCATATCCGATGGCAACTTCCCTTTCTGCAGGCATGAGTAATGACTTCGAATCAGCAATAACTCATGGCGCGACACATATACGCGTAGGTAGTTCAATCCTCGGTTCACGCCCAACCCCCCAGTAACCTTTTAACTATGTCGAATGCAATGCGCCGTGTCGCAAACTACCTAGGTTTAGTTGATGACCCAGAAATCCAAAACACTGTAGAAGCACAAGCTGCACGTGTTCCTGATGTTCGAATTCGTACTCGCGAACCTCGTCACGTAGCGCCAGTGCAACATCAAGAGAGCTCGCCACAATTAGATTTGCCAGCTCTTGATCGCATTATCACTTTGCATCCACGTTTTTATAATGAAGCGCGAACAATTGGTGAGCACTATCGCCAGGGAAATCCAGTCATAATTAATTTAACTGACATGGATGAATCAGAGCGTAAACGTCTCGTTGACTTTGCAAGCGGACTTGTATTTGGTCACCACGGAACAATTGAACGTGTGACTTCAAAAGTTTTCCTACTCTCACCTGCAAATGTCAAGGTAAGTAGCGAAGACAAAGCCGCAGCTGCTGAAGCTAGCTTTTTCAATCAGAGCTGATACTTAATTCATGTTACGTATCGGTTCGATACTTCATTTAATTCTGCAAATATTTTTATTTGCTCTGTTAGGTCGCCTAATTCTGGATTACGTTCGCATGTTTAAGCCTTCTTGGCGACCAAGCGGAATCATTTTGGTTCTTGTCGAAGCGATTTACACAATCACAGATCGCCCAATGAATTTTGTCCGCCGCTTCGTACCACCACTTCGACTAGGTGGAGTATCACTTGATTTGTCTTTCATCGTATTGTTCTTCGCAATACAGATGTTAATGCCACTCGTTCTGTTGATTTAACTCTTTACAAGCGTTGCATTAAATCCAAGTTCGCCTTCTAAAACCGGCAGATTTAAGTCATGCTTAAATTCTGTGGCCAATACTTCAGCACTAATGTGCTCGTGGGCTGCTTGAATTGCACCTGTGATCTCAGCTGGAGCATTCCATGTGACGCGTATGCGATCTGAAATATCAAAACCACTCGTTTTTCGTGCTTCCTGAATGAAGCGAATAACTTCACGAACGTTTCCTGCAGCAATTAATTCAGGAGTCAGGGTCAGATCGAGAGCAACGCTTTCGGCTTCATGACTTGCAACCATCCAGCCACTGCGTGGAACCTCTGTAATAACCAGGTCTTCTAATTCGATACTCCACGTGCCGACCTTGGCGCTGCCTGAAGAGCGAAGAGTTTTAACAAGAGTGGTTGCATCGGTTGCAGCAATTGCCTTGGCGATCGCTTGTACTTCTCCGCCGAATTTAGCGCCTAATGTACGAAAGTTGGCTTTAACAGAGATATCAACTAAATCTCCGTCGGCATTTGCTATATCTGCAAGGTCGGCAACATTTAACTCATCAGCAATCTGTTCACGCATATCAGTTGGAAGCGCTGCCCATCCGCTGGCAGCGATGAGAGCTCGACTTAGTGGTTGGCGAATCTTGATTCCAGATTCTGCCCGAGCTGCACGTCCTAATTCAACAATGCGACGTGTAAGTGCGACTTGCCCAGAAAGAACTGTGTCGATATCACTTGGGTTAGCAACTGGGAAATCTGAAAGGTGCACTGATTTTGCAACAGTTGCATCCACGGGACGTACAAGTTCTTGCCATACATGCTCAGAAATAAATGGAACCATTGGGGCAAGAAGTTGAGTAAGTGTTGTAAGGCGTTCGTGCAAAGTTGCCAGCGCTGCAACATCGCCATCCCAGAATCTACGACGAGAACGTCGGACATACCAATTCGAGAGATCATCAATAAATTGGGCGAGTGCTTTACCGGCACATTGTGAATCAAAGTTTGTTAAGCAATTCTCAACTTCATTAATAAGTATGGCGAGTTCAGAAATAATCCAACGATCCATGACAGGGCGGGTATTGCGGGCAGGGGATTGTGAAAGCTCAAAGTTAGATGCTTGTGCGTATAAAGAGTGGAAAGAAATAGTGTTCCAAAATGTCAGCAGAGTCTTACGAACCACATCACTGATGGCATCGTGGCCAACACGTCGGGCAGACCAAGGAGAACCTGCTGCCAACATGTACCAGCGAACAGCATCAGCTCCATGCTGATCCATCAGCGCCATAGGCTCTAGAACATTTCCAAGGTGCTTACTCATCTTGCGGCCATCTTTATCAAGAATATGACCTAAACATAAAACGTTTTCATACGATGATTTATCAAAGACCAATGTGCCAATTGTCATCAATGTGTAAAACCACCCACGAGTTTGATCGATTGCTTCGCAGATAAAGTCAGCAGGATAAGAAGCTTCAAATTTTTCTTTGCTGCCCTCTTGATGCGGATAACCCCATTGCGCAAATGGCATCGCACCTGAGTCATACCAACAATCGATTACTTCCGCAACGCGCACCATGGTTTCTGAACACTCGGTGCACGCAAAAGTTATGTCATCAACAAATGGACGGTGCGGATCGAGAGCAGATAACTCCTGGCCAGCGCGTGCACCAAGTTCTGCAAGAGATTCAATGCACACCTCGTGTTTGTTTTCACAACGCCAAATAGGCAGCGGAGTGCCCCAATAACGATTTCGTGAAAGCGCCCAGTCAATATTGTTATTAAGCCAATCACCGTAGCGACCAGTTTTAATCGTTTCTGGATACCAATTAGTTGCAGCGTTTTCACGCAGTAGTTCATCTTTAATTGATGTAGTGCGGATGTACCAAGATGGTTGCGCGTAATAAATCAGAGCTGTATGACAACGCCAACAATGTGGGTATGAGTGCTCATACGGTTGGTGGCGATACAAGAGGCCGCGAGTTTTTAACTCTTTAACGAGTGGCTTATCTGCATCCTTAAAAAACATTCCTCCGACTAGTTCAACATCTGCAAGGAAGTGACCATCAGGAGCAACAGGATTAACAACTGGTAAAGCATATGCACGGCACACCTGTAAGTCATCGGCGCCAAAGGCGGGGGATTGATGGACTAATCCTGTTCCATCTTCAGTTGTTACATAATCAGCCAAAACAACAAAGTGAGAATCTGGTATTTCTACGAAATCAAATGGGCGTGAATACGTAGTTCGCTCAAGATCTTTACCCGTGATTTTCTTAAGAATCTTGACTTCACCTTGTAACTTTTCCAGCAGTGGCTCAGCAATAACAAGCACTTCTGTCTTCTCTTCGTGAGTCACTTCGGCGGCAACGTAAGTCACGGTTGGGTTGACTGCGACTGCAGTATTTGAAACCAGAGTCCAAGGAGTTGTAGTCCAAACAAGAAGGGCTGCGCCTAAATCTTGAAGAGGTCCAGATGTAATTGGAAAGCGAACATAGACCGAAGGATCCGTAACAGTTTCATAGCCTTGCGCTAATTCGTGATCTGATAATCCAGTTCCGCATCGCGGGCAATATGGAGCTACGCGGTGATCTTGCACGAGTAAACCTTTTTTGTGAATTTGAGAAAGACTCCACCACACGCTTTCAACATATGCAGGAGCCATCGTCCAATACGCTTGATCGAAATCGACCCAGAAACCCATTCGATTAGTCATCGCAGTAAATGCATCAACGTGGCGTGTAACAGATTCGCGACACTTGTCATTGAATTGCGCGATACCAAATTTTTCGATGTCACCTTTTCCGTTAAAGCCCAACTCTTTTTCAACTGCGATTTCAACTGGAAGTCCGTGACAATCCCAACCAGCTTTACGAACTACTTGTTTGCCTTTCATTGTGTGAAAGCGCGGAAAGACATCCTTAAATACTCGAGCTTCAATGTGGTGTGTACCCGGCATTCCATTTGCTGTAGGAGGGCCTTCATAAAATGTCCAGGTTGGCCCACCTGCGCGAGTACTTACTGACTCTTCAAAGACGCGGTTTGCTCGCCAAAAATCCAGAATCGAATGCTCCATAGCTGGAAGATCGATCTGGGCTGGAATTGGGCGAAATGACATAAGAGGGGAAGTCTATTCCATGCTCATGCGTAACTTTCTTCGTGGCGAAGTTGGTACTGGCGCGCTAATCGGCATAAGGTGCGCGGCGTGCCGAAGAAACCTGTAAAAAAAGCCATCAAGAAAGCAGTCAAGAAGGCTGCAAAAAAGGTGGCGAAAAAGGCACCAGCTAAAAAGATAGCTAAGAAATCACCGCCTAAAAAAGCACCGGCTAAGAAAGTTGCCGCCAAAAAAGCACCGGCCAAGGCTGTAAAGAAAAATCCTGGTCGTCCTTTTCCTTCAAAGACCACTCTTACCGTTGATGAAAAATCTCAGACAGTCAGCGTTAAAACAATTGTTGCTCCGCAGAGCACGCCAGTAGTTGAAGAGCGTCGTTTAGTAATGCCGCCACCTGCGCGCCCAGTTAAGAGTGGAAAGAAAGTTGCTCCGCTAAAGCCAATTAAACAGGCTCCAACTCCTGTGGTTGTTTCTGAAAGCGAATCAGCGTGGAATGCCGCAGAGTTAAAAGCAATTCGAAATGAGCTAGCAAAAGAATTAGTACGTCTGCAAGCAGAACTTACTTCCATTGAAAGCGAGATGGATGCACTTATCGCCCACGCCGGAGATGGCGCAGGAGATGATCAAGCAGATGCGGGTACAAAGACTTTTGAACGCGAGCACGAAATGTCACTAGTAATTAACGCCCGCGACATGGTTTTGCAAACAGAACGTGCTCTCGAGCGCATTGATACCAAAACATATGGCAACTGCGAAGAGTGCGGTGCACCTATTGGTAAAGCTCGTCTTCAAGTCTTTCCACGCGCAACACTCTGCATGCTCTGCAAGCAGAAAGAAGAACGGCGCTAATAATGCGCCCGTGGCGCACGCTCTATCTCATCGCCTGGGTTGTTTGGTTAATTGATCTAGGCACAAAAGTATGGGCTGAAAAGGTTCTTTCCTCTCGTGCAAACATTGAAGTCATTGGCTCATTCCTACAACTGACTTTTATCCGTAACTCTGGCGCCGCTTTTAGCATCGGTACTGGCAAAACAATTATTTTTACAATTTTCGCTCTTGGTGTTTTGATTTTTATAACTCGATACGCATCACAAATAACTTCAAAAGGTTGGGCAGTTGTATGCGGACTTCTCTTAGGCGGAATTCTTGGCAATCTCACTGACCGAATATTTCGTGAGCCCAGCTTTTTGCAGGGGCACGTAATCGACTGGATTCAAGTACCTAATTGGCCGGTATTTAACATCGCGGATTCCGCTATTGTGATTGCAGCAGTAATTGCAATGATTTTAACTATTCGAAACATTGCACCAATTAAACCAACAGAGCAGAGTTGACCATGAGCCGAATATTGCGAACATTATCTGTTCCAGAAGGCGTTGCAGGAGAGCGCATTGATAGCGCGCTGACTCGAGTTTTGGGACTCTCCAGAACTGCCGTTGTTCGTCTTCTCGAAGATGGTGACATCACCACATCCGGTAAAGCAATGGGCAAATCTGACAAAGTGCTAGCAGGGCAGATCATTGAAGTTTTAATGCCAGAAGAGAAGAACTCCGAACCAATTCCACTTACTCCACTTCCAGGCTTATCAATAATCTATAACGATGATTCAATTGTTGTGATTGACAAACCTGTTGGATGCGCCGCTCATCCAAGTCCAGGTTGGGAAGGTCCAACTGTTGTTGGAGCACTCAGTGCAGCGGGTTACACAATTTCTACTAGCGGTCCAGCAGAGCGCGCAGGCATCGTGCATCGATTAGATGTTGGAACAAGTGGATTAATGGTCGTTGCAAAAACTGATCAGGCATATACGTTTCTTAAAGATGCATTTAAATCGCGCACAGTTGAAAAGATTTATCACGCACTAATACAAGGACACATGGATCCAAGCACTGGAACAATTGATGCACCTATTGATCGCCATCCAAAAGAAGATCATCGCTTTGCAGTTGTTGCTAATGGAAAAGAGAGTATTACTCACTACGAAGTTATCGAGTTTTATCGCGGAGTTTCTTTGGTTAAAGTAGAACTCGAAACTGGTCGAACCCATCAAATTCGAGTTCACTTCTCCGCGCTGCGCCATCCACTAGTTGGTGACCTTACCTATGGTGCAGATCCTGTTTTGGCCGCCTCGTTATCTATGACTCGCCCATGGTTACACGCGATACAACTCGAACTCACGCATCCAGTAACGGGAGAGCGCTTAACCTTTAATGCGCCGTACCCTGCTGATCTCACAAATGCTCTGGCGTTGCTTTCAAGCGCAGTTCTTCCGTAACGACTAATCTCACCACCGATGTCATCTTTCGCCCACCTTCATGTTCATACCGAGTATTCAATGCTCGATGGTGCCGCGCGCGTAGCTGATTTAGTCGCCGAAGTAGCACGACAAGAGATGCCGGCTATTGCTATGACAGATCACGGCAATGTTTTTGGTGCATTTGATTTTTATAAGCAAGCAAAAAAGGTTGGCGTAAAACCAATTATTGGAATTGAAGCCTACGTTGCACCCGAATCTCGTTTTGAAAAGAAACGAGTGAAGTGGGCAGATGGTGGAGAAGATGATGTTTCAGGTGGTGGCGCATACACCCACATGACCATCTTGGCCGAAAACAATGAAGGTCTTTCTAATCTATTTAGACTCTCATCCCTTGCATCCCTTGAAGGTTATTACTACAAGCCGAGAATGGATCGTGAATTACTCACTCGCTATTCAAAGGGTTTGATTGCAACAACCGGATGTCCCGGTGGAGAAATTCAAACACGTCTTCGTATGGGGGCATTCAAAGAAGCTATGGCTGCAGCTTCTGATTACCGCGACATTTTCGGTGCCGAAAACTTCTACTTAGAAATAATGGATCACGGAATTGATATCGAATCACGAGTTAAAGCTGACCTTCTTAAGCTTGGCAAAGAACTGGGGTTGCCATTACTTGCAACGAATGACCTGCACTACACATTTAATGAAGATGCACGTTCGCACGAGGCTCTGTTGTGTGTTCAATCAGGATCCACCCTTGCAGATCCCAAGCGATTTAAATTCGATAACGATGAGTTCTATCTCAAGACCCCTGCGCAGATGCGAGAACTCTTTAAGGAGATTCCAGAGAGTTGCGATAACACACTTCTGATTGCAGAACGCTGCAATGTCACATTGCGCGAAGGTGAAAACTTATTGCCTCGTTTTGAAGTTCCTCCCGGTGAAACTGAAGATTCATGGTTGATTAAAGAGTCAGAGCGCGGATTACTAGAGCGCATGGGTTCGCGCGTTACTGATGAACATCGTGCGCGTTTGAAATACGAATTAGATGTCATGATCAAGATGGGCTTCCCTGGATACTTCCTAGTTGTTGCAGATCTTGTTACGCATGCGAAAAAAGTTGGTATCCGCGTAGGTCCTGGTCGTGGTTCTGCTGCAGGTTCATTAGTTGCATACGCTCTTGGAATTACGGGCTTAGATCCGCTCGAACATGGATTGCTCTTTGAGCGCTTCTTAAATCCAGAACGTATCTCCATGCCCGATATTGATCTTGACTTCGATGAACGTCGCCGCAGCGAAATGATTCGCTATGCAACGACAAAATATGGTGAGGATCGTGTTGCGCAAAGTATTACGTACGGCACAATCAAATCTAAGCAAGCAATTAAAGACTCCACACGTGTACTTGGTTATCCATATGCGATAGGTGAAAAGCTAACGAAAGCTTTACCACCATCTGTTATGGGAAAAGACATTTCACTTGCAGGTGTTTTTGATCCAAATAATGATAGATACTCCGAATCAGGAGAGTTCCGAGCTCTGTATGAAAGCGATCCAGATTCCAAAACTGTCATTGATACCGCAATTGGTCTTGAGGGACTTAAACGCCAGTGGGGAGTTCACGCAGCTGGTGTGATTCTTTCTCGCGAACCACTATTGGATGTAATTCCAATTCATCGCCGCGAAGCAGATGGTTCCATCATTACACAATTCGATATGGGCGCGTGTGAAGCCACGGGCTTGTTGAAGATGGACTTCTTGGGACTTCGAAATCTATCTGTACTCGATGATGCGTTACTAAATATCAAGGCTAACAAGGGCGAAGATGTTGTCTTAGAAGATCTCACACTCGATGATAAGAAAACATTCGAACTACTTTCTCGTGGCGATACATTGGGCGTCTTCCAACTAGATGGTGGCCCAATGCGCGCACTATTGCGCAGTATGTCACCGGATTCATTTCAAGATATTTCAGCGGTCATTGCTCTTTATCGTCCGGGTCCAATGGGTGAAAATGCTCATAACAACTACGCAGATAGAAAAAATAAGCGCAAACCTGTCGAGCCGATTCACGCTGAATTATCCGAAGTTCTCAATGAAATTTTAGGCGATACGTACGGCTTAATTGTTTATCAAGAGCAGGTTATGGCGATTGCTCAAAAGGTCGCTGGGTTCTCATTAGGGCGCGCGGATTTATTGCGTAAGGCAATGGGCAAGAAGAATAAGGAAATTCTTGATAAAGAATATGTTCCATTTGAAGCAGGCATGAAGGCAAATGGATTCGGAAATGCTGCAATTAAACGTTTATGGGATGTTCTTATTCCGTTCTCGGATTACGCATTTAACAGAGCGCATAGTGCTGGATACGGTGTTGTTTCTTATTGGACCGCTTATCTGAAAGCAAATTATCCAACTGAATATATGGCAGCCCTGCTTACATCAGTCAGAGATGATAAGGATAAATCTGCACTCTACTTAAGCGAGTGTCGTCGCATGGGAATTCAAGTTCTTCCACCTGATGTCAACGAATCAGATGCTGAGTACACACCCCGTGGTAACGATATTCGCTTTGGACTTGCTGCAATTAGAAACGTTGGAGAAGGCGTCGTCGCATCTATCAAGAATGGACGCGAGGCAAAGGGTCGCTATCAATCCTTCGGAGATTTCTTAGCAAAGGTAGATGCACAAGTGTGCAACAAGAAAACTATCGAATCCCTCATCAAAGCTGGTGCATTTGATTCGTTAGGCCACTCACGTAAAGGCTTGATGGCTGTATATCTTGAAGCTATTGATTCAGTTATTGAAACTAAACGCGCGGAAGCTATTGGACAATTTGATTTATTCGGGGGAGAGTCAGCGACTTCAATATCTAATGTTGCATTAGACATTCCTGAGGGCGAATGGGAAAAAGCAATGTTGCTCTCTTATGAAAGAGAGATGTTGGGTCTGTACGTGTCAGATCACCCACTTCTTGGCGTTGAACATGTACTTCGTGCCGGCACCGATATGTCCATTAGCGAATTGTTAGATGATGGTGGACATCATGATCAGATTGTCACGATCGGTGGATTAATCACTTCTGTTACGCGAAAAGTAACCAGACAAGGTGCGTCATGGGCAGTCGTTACTATCGAAGATCTTGAAGGCTCACTTGAAGCTTTATTCTTCTCAAATACCTACAATCAATATGCATTAACTCTGACTGAAGATCGAATTGTTTTCATCCGTGGCAGAGTGGATAAACGTGAAGATCAATTACGTTTTACTGCCCTTGAAATGAAGAGCGCTGATGTTAGTGCTGGACCAACGGGACCTTTAGTTATTACCCTTCCAATTAATCAATGCACTCCACCTGTTGTAGATCGCATGAAAGAGATTCTTCGTTCACATCCCGGAAAGCGAGAAGTTCATTTACATCTGGATGAAAATGGAATGCTTACGGTCATGAAATTGGACACTTTGATTACTTCATCGCCATCGCTCAGCGCTGACCTCAAATCAATTCTTGGGCCTAACTGCCTTCAGGGCTAGTAGAATTCGGTATTCCAGTAATCCGATTTTTTAGCGAGTGTGAGGCACGCCAATGATGCGTTTAGTCGACCTTCGTGGTCAGCGCCTAACTAAAACTGGATACACAAAGTTAATTCCGCGGGCTTCCCTCGATGTTGCCCAAGCTATGAAATTAGTAGAACCGATTCTGGCTCGAGTAAAAAATGGTAACGAAGCAGAATTAATCGCATTGGCTAAAGAATTCGATGGCGTTTCGCCACAGTCAATTAAAGTGCCACGCGCAGAACTTATGCGCGCTCTTGCGGAACTAGACCCACAGATTCGAACCGCTCTTGAAGTATCTGCTGAACGAATTAGAAAAGTTCACAACGATCAACAACGTGGGGAAACGACTACACGAGTTGTAGATGGTGGAAGCGTTACGGAGAAATGGATTCCCGTAGATCGTGTTGGTTTATATGTCCCCGGCGGTCGCGCAGTTTATCCAAGTAGCGTGAAGATGAATGTAATCCCAGCACAGATTGCAAAAGTGCAGAGCATCGCAATCGCATCACCACCTCAAAGTGATTTCGATGGATTACCGCACCCAACAATTCTTGCAACATGTGAATTACTTGGAATTACAGAGGTATACGCAGTTGGTGGAGCACAAGCAATAGCTCTCTTTGCATACGGCATGGAAAACCTCTGCGAAAAATGTGATCTAGTTACTGGCCCTGGAAATATTTATGTTGCTGCTGCCAAACGCGCACTCCGTGGAATCATCGGCATTGATTCTGAAGCAGGACCAACTGAAATCGCTATCGTTGCAGACGAAACCGCAATTGCAGCCGATATTGCAGCAGATCTGATCAGCCAAGCAGAACACGATGTGATTGCAGCGGCTGTCCTAATAACAAATAGCGAAAAACTCATAGATGATGTGCAGAAAGAACTTTCTATTCGAGTTGCGCGCACCAAGCACGCAGCGCGTATACAAGAAGCGCTCACTGGAATTCAATCTGCTTGTGTTTTAGTAGATTCCACCGAACACGGTCTTGAAGTAGCTAATGCTTACGCTGCTGAACACTTAGAAATTCAGACAAAAAATAGTGCAAAGGATGCAGAGCAGATCCGAAATGCCGGAGCCGTTTTCATTGGTCGCTTTTCTCCTGTCTCACTCGGTGATTATTCAGCGGGCTCTAACCATGTTTTACCTACTGGTGGTTGTGCATGTCACTCGAGTGGTTTATCGGTACAAACTTTCTTGCGCGGCTTACACTTCATCGAATACAACGAGAGTGCATTTACTGACATTGCACCAACAGTTATCACTCTTGCTAATTCAGAAGATCTTCCTGCTCACGGTGAAGCTATGAGTGTTCGCTTTGAAAAGAAGAGTTCATAATGAGCACTTGGCCGCAATGGTTGCCCCTTCGCGAAGAACTTGCTCCAATGTCACCTTACGGTGCTCCTCAAGTCAACGCCGAAGCGTCACTGAATACGAATGAGAATCCATTTTCTCCATCTCCCGCTTTAATCAAAGCAATAGCCGATCGAGTCAGTGCCATTGGCGCGCAACTCAATCGCTATCCCGATCGCGAAGCAACAGCGCTGCGCACAGCACTTGCTTCTTATATAAATTCTCAATCAGGCACATCTATTGATATTTCCAATGTGTGGGCGGCTAATGGAAGCAATGAAATTATCCAATCTATTTTCCTAGCATTCGGTCGCAAATCTGCTCTTGGATTTACACCTTCTTATTCGATGCATCCGCTGATTGCGAAAGTAACTGCTACGCCATGGATTGATGGAACTCGTCGCAAAGATTTCACATTGGATTGTGCTGCAGCATCTGCTCAAATTGAATCTCTTCGACCAGCGTTAACATTTATTACAACACCGAATAATCCAACCGGAAGCGCTGTACTAATAGGTGAAATCGAATCTCTTGCACGTAGCGCACAAAGTGTTGGTGGATTGCTGGTAATTGATGAAGCGTATGCGGAGTTCTCATCAGAAAAATCAGCAGTAACTCTGATTGAAAAATTCCCCAACATTGTGGTGATCAGAACTATGAGTAAAGCTTTTGCATTCGCTGGTGCGCGCGTTGGATATTTAGTTGCCCACCCTTCAGTGATAGATGCGATGCGACTAGTCCGTCTTCCGTATCACCTCAGTGCGTTGACGCAGGTAGCAGCAAGTGCGGCTCTTGAATTCAGTGACGAGTTATTGGCAACTGTTCAGGGATTAATTGCGGCGCGAGAAGATGTAGCAAGTCAATTGACTCAATTAGGCCTTGAAGTAGTTCCAAGTTGCTCGAATTTCATACTCTTTTCGGGTTTCAAGCGAGCAAGTGCAGATGTATGGAAAGATTTGCTCGATAGAGGGGTTCTCATCCGCGACGTGGGCCTAGAAGGATATTTGCGAGTAACCATCGGCAATGATGCCGAGAATAAGAAATTCTTATCAGCGCTAAAAGATGTTCTAAATAAGTAAAGACAACTCAAGGAGATCGAAAAATGAGAAGTGCCCGTGTAGAACGTACAACGAAAGAGTCAAGCGTTCTTGTAGAACTTAATCTTGACGGACAGGGCAATATCTCCGTTGATACAGGCGTTGCGTTTTTTGATCATATGCTTGCTCAATTAGGAAAGCACTCAGGATTTGATCTCACAGTCAAGACAACAGGCGATATCGATGTTGATTCACACCACACAGTTGAAGATACATCCCTCGCGTTTGGACAAGCACTTCGCGAAGCACTCGGCGATAAAATTGGCATTCGCCGCTTTGGTGATGCCATGGTTCCGCTAGATGAAGTTCTAGTTCAAGCAGCTGTTGATCTTTCTGGTCGGCCATATTTAGTTCACCGTCAGCCAGAGATTGTTGAATTAATCGGCACTTTTGATACAACACTTGGTAAGCACATTTGGGAATCAATAGTTGCAGAAGCACGCATCGCACTTCACATCAGAGTTCTTGAAGGCCGAAATGCTCATCACGTATTTGAAGCGCAGTTCAAAGCAGTCGCTCGTGCGCTACGTGATGCAGTTTCATTAGATGCACGTGTCACAGGTGTTCCATCTACTAAGGGCGTTCTTTGATAGCAATCTTGGATTACGGATCCGGAAATCTACGATCCGCCCAACGTGCATTCGCTACGACAGGCCACGATGTAGAAATTACATCTGACTTAGATGTTGCTTTGAAAGCTGATGGATTGGTTGTTCCCGGAGTTGGAGCATTCGCTGCATGCATGAATGGTATTAATGAAATAAGTGCGGCAGAAGTGATTCGCGCAAGGCATGACGCAGGAAAGCCCACTTTAGGAATCTGTATCGGAATGCAAATACTCTTTAGTGACGGACTAGAACATGGCAAACACAAGGGAATTGGTATGTGGAATGGAGAAGTGAGCCAATTAGATGCTCCAATTCTTCCTCACATGGGTTGGAATACTGTAGAGATCACTGGTACATCGCAACTCTTTAAAGGAGTAGAGAAAGAGTCTTTTTACTTCGTGCACTCGTATGCTGCCAAGAAATCTGTCGGTCAATCACAGGCGTGGACTTCGCATGAAGAAAAATTTCTAGCTGCCGTAGAAGATGGTGCACTATGTGCCACACAATTTCACCCAGAGAAATCTGGTAAAGCAGGTCTTACATTAATTGCTAACTGGAGTGCTGGGTTATGAGTTATCTAGAACTATTACCAGCCGTTGATGTTAAAGATGGTAAAGCCGTTCGTTTGGTGCAAGGCGAATTAAGCAAGGAAACAACGTATGGCTTGCCACTTGATGCGGCACTTGATTTCCAAAAATCTGGCGCCGAATGGATACACCTTGTAGATCTCGATGCGGCATTTGGAATAGGCAGTAATGCCGATTTATTGGCATCAGTTATTGGCGCGTTAGATATAAAAGTTGAGTTATCTGGCGGAATCAGAGATGACGAATCTTTGCGTAAAGCCCTTGCAACAGGGTGTACTCGAGTGAATTTAGGAACTGCGGCCCTTGAAAATCCTGAGTGGACCTCACGCGTGATTGCCGAATTCGGAGATCGCATTGCCGTCGGGCTAGATGTGCGTGGACGTATTTTGTCAGCACGAGGCTGGACACGAGACGGTGGCGATTTGTTTGAAACTATTGAAAGACTCGATAAAGATGGTTGCGCACGCTATGTGGTTACTGATGTCACCAAAGATGGAACATTAGCTGGACCAAATTTAGAATTACTCAAGAGTGTATGTGCAGCAACGAAAGCGCCAGTTGTTGCAAGTGGAGGCATCTCAAATTTAGCTGATATTAAAAATTTGGCAGCACTGAGAAATATCGGAGTTGAAGGTGCGATTGTTGGCAAGGCGTTGTACGCGGGTGCATTTACTTTAGAGCAAGCAATAGAAGTGACGCAGCGATGACTCTGTCCGTTCGAATCATCGCGTGTTTAGATGTAACAGATGGCCGTGTTGTTAAAGGAATTAATTTCACAGATTTAGTTGATGCAGGCGATCCAGTTGAGATGGCTGCGCTCTATGGCAATGAAGGCGTTGATGAGTTAACGTTTCTAGATATTTCAGCTAGTTCAGCAGGACGCGAAACGACTCTTGATGTTGTGCGCAAAACAGCAGAGCAGGTTTTTATACCACTCACAGTTGGTGGGGGAATCCGAAGTGTGGAAGATGTAAACCGATTGCTTCGTGCGGGCGCAGACAAAGTTTCAATTAATACCGCGGCGTTGAGGCGTCCAGAACTAATCTCGGAAGTTGTTGATCGCTTTGGCTCCCAAGTGTTAGTACTTTCTGTTGATGCAAGACGAGCACGCACTGATTCAGGTTTTGAGGTAACCACACACGGTGGACGAGAGAGCGCTGGAATCGATGCAATTGCGTGGGTAGAAAAAGCGTGCGCACTTGGAGTTGGTGAAATATTACTTAACTCCATGGATGCTGATGGAACTCGCGCCGGTTATGACATTGGCATGATTTCTGCTGTTCGATCTGTTTCTAAAGTTCCTTTAATTGCTAGCGGTGGTGCTGGCGCACTCTCAGATTTCGCCGCTGCCTTAGATGCAGGTGCCGATGCACTTCTGGCTGCCAGTGTTTTCCACTTTGGAATTCACAGAATTGGTGATGTGAAGTCCTATCTGAGCGCTGCGGGATATTCCATTCGCATGCCCAATAACTCTTAGGGCAGAATTACGCCATGAACAGCCATGAGTTATCAGAAGATGTTGTGGCGTTGCTCAAAGATCCCACTCTGTTAATTCCTGCGATAGCCCAAGATGTTCACTCCAAAGATGTTTTGATGCTCGCCTACGTGAATCAACAAGCACTGGCCCACATGATTGCAACGTCGACCGGAACATACTGGTCTCGCTCGCGAAATGAGTTATGGGTCAAAGGTGCTACATCAGGTCATACTCAAAAAGTCATATCGCTCGCACTTGATTGCGATGGTGATGCTCTGCTTATTTCTGTGGAACAGATTGGAGCGGCTTGTCACACGGGCGAAAAAACTTGTTTTCATAAGCCGATACAACTGGGATGAATCTAGATGAGTTTCGAGCATATGCACGTAATTACAATGTAATTCCTGTAACTCGCAAGCTATTAGCCGATGGCGAAACTCCGCTCGGCATTTATCGCAAACTCGCAAAGAGTGCGCCCAATACATTCTTACTTGAATCCGCCGAACATGGTGGTGCATGGTCACGCTATTCATTTATCGGTGTTCGTACAGAATCTACACTCAGTGAAAAAGATGGCGCAGCCGTGTGGATCGGTACATATCCAGCCGGTGCGCCTCAGGGAATAGATCCACTGCAAGCGCTTCGAATTAGTGCATCTCATTTAAAGTCACCAGTAATTGATGGATTACCACCACTTACAGGTGGATTAGTTGGTTACATGGGATATGACACGGTACGGCGATTAGAAAAAATCGGAAACATGTCAGTTAAAGATTTACCACTGCCGGAGTTAGCTTTCATGCTCACAAGTGATCTTGCAGTCATGGATCACAGCGATGGCACCGTTACATTGATAGCAAATGCAATTAACTGGGATGCCAGTGATAATCGAATTGATGAAGCCTATGCCGAATGTGTTGCACGATTAGACCGTATGCAGCAGGAGTTAAATGCTCCACTCGATGGATTCGTAAGCGAACTGGAAGGGCGCACGCTTCCAAATTTTGATTCAAATACGACCGAAGAAAGCTATCGCCAATCTGTTAGCGAGATAAAAGAAGAGATTTTGGCGGGCGAAGCATTTCAAGTTGTGCTTTCACAGCGATTTAGCGTTGAAGTTAAAGCCGAACCTATCGATGTTTATAGAATGTTGCGCCTGCACAATCCAAGTCCTTATATGTATCTCTTTCAATTTAGTGACGGTATCAGCGTTGTTGGCTCAAGCCCTGAAGCACTCGTTAAAGTTAATCAAAAAGAGGTCATGGTTCATCCAATAGCAGGCACCAGAAAACGCTCTGCCTCACCTGAAATTGATAAGAAATTAGCTGAAGAGTTATTGGCAGATCCAAAAGAGAGAGCCGAACACTTAATGCTCGTAGACCTT
>JAPOHK010000106.1 GCA_029979485.1 Candidatus Planktophila limnetica | reverse complement strand
TTGCCAATCAAGATTCGGATCCTGCCAGGCTGGCGCACCAAAAGATTTCGCAGGGTTCCGTAGGTGTATTCCTGAGCTGTTTGTGCAGCAAATACGCAAAGTGCGATGATGCCAAGCAAGCCACCTACAGATGCGAAACCATAAACAGACCCACTTGCTAATCCAAGAACTTCTCGGCCAACTTGGCGACCACGATCTGCATTTCCTTGCTCTGAATCAATCATTAAATATAGAAATGTTGTAGTAAGCGCAGTAAAGAAAAGCGCTGCTCCAAGAGTGCCCAAAAATAGCGTTGGACGACGAAGTTTTCTCCACTCAGCGGCAATAACTCGAATCATGAGCGGTCTCCAGTCATTTCAAAGAAAGTCTCTTCTAAGTTTGGCAATTGTGGAGACAGTTCCGTTAATACGATTCCAGATTCAAATGCTTTTCGGTTGAGAAATCCTGCCCAGTCAGCCGGACCTTCGATGTGTGCAACATCTGAACGGATTGTTGCACTATGTCCAGCTGCTTGTGCGATTTCAACAACCTTAACTAAATCCGCAGGATTTTCAGTCTTTACCAGAATCACTGGCTGCTGTTGTAGAAGTAATTCCTTCATGGTGCCGGCAAAGACAACCTCACCTTTGCGTAGCATTACTAAATATTCGCTGATGAGCTCGAGTTCAGATAGTAAGTGTGATGAGACGAAAACAGTGGTTCCGTTTTGCGCCAACTTTTTCAAGAGATCACGAACTTCTTGGATTCCTTCGGGGTCAAGTCCATTCGTTGGCTCATCTAAAACCAAAAGCTTTGGATTAGGGAGAAGTGCTGCTGCAATTCCTAAGCGCTGTTTCATGCCGAGCGAATAAGTTTTGTACTTAGAGTGTCCGCGTCCTTCTAATCCAACTGTTTTTATTAATTCCTTGACGCGTTCGATGGGAAATCCACCAAGCGTTGCAAGCACTTTCAAATTTTCTTCACCAGAAAGTGCCGGATAAAAAGCGGGACCTTCAATCATCGCACCGACTTGAGATAAATATTTTTCAGGATGATTAATCGACTCACCCAGAATGGTGGCACTTCCCCCTGTTGGAGTAATGAGACCTAACAACATTCGAATAGTTGTCGTTTTTCCAGCCCCATTTGGCCCCACGAAACCACAGATGGTTCCTAGAGGGACTTCAAAATTTGCATGCGAGACTGCAAATCCTGAGTCATATTTCTTGCTCAAATCATTCGCTTTGATTGCGGTTTGCATCATGCAGGGCAATATATACGGAGAAAATTAGAGAATTCTGGTTATTAACTTAGGATTCACCTATGAGTAAGGATGTATGGGGGTATCACGAGCACCCAAAACGTCGCGAGCCAGATTGGGAATTAAATCCTCAAACTGCAGCAGTGCGCGAAGGTTTGGCGCGCTCTGGATTCGGAGAGACATCCGAAGCTCTCTATCTCAATAGTGGATTTACCTACACCGATGCACAAGAAGCGCTCGATTCATTTACCGACGAAACTGATCATTTTCTTTATAGCCGTTTTCACAACCCAACAGTTGCCATGTTTGAAAAGAGATTGGCGGCAATTGAAGGAGCTGAGCACTGCGTAGCAACTGGTTCTGGAATGTCAGCCATGTTTGCATCGCTTGCTTGCCTAGTTGAAGCAGGCGATCACATTGTTGCTTCTGCCGCCATGTTTAGTTCTTGCCACGTCGTCATCACTGAGATCTTGCCTAAGTGGGGCATTACTTACGAATTAGTGAAGGCAAATGACAAAGCGGCCTGGCAAAAAGCGCTCTCTAAACCTACCAAGGCTGTTTTCATTGAAACTCCAAGCAACCCGCTACTTGAGATCGTAGATATTAAATTTGTCAGTGATTTAGCGCATCAAGTTGGAGCGACGGTCATCGTCGATAACGTGATGGCATCTCCTGTATTGCAAAAACCGCTCGAACTCGGCGCTGATGTTGTTATGTATTCAGCGACTAAACATATTGATGGACAAGGACGAGTTCTTGCCGGTGCCCTTCTTGGTTCCTTCTCCTACATTTACGAAAAGTTGATTCCATTTACTCGTCACACAGGTCCAACGCTAAGTGCCTTTAACGCCTGGGTGTTGGTGAAGTCTCTTGAAACTATGGAGATGCGCGTAACTCGCATGAGCGAAAATGCCCAGGCAATTGCTGAATTTTTAGAAGGTCGCAAAGAGATAAAGAGCGTTCGTTATCCAGGTTTATCGTCGCATCCAGATTATGAAGTGATTAAGAAGCAGATGAAATCTGGTGGAACCACCATAGGTATTGAGTTTGCTGGCACTCAAAAAGATGCATTTAAGTTCATGGATTCACTTAAAGTGATCGATATTTCAAATAATTTGGGTGATAGCAAATCTCTTATTACTCATCCTGCCTCAACAACGCATCGCAGGCTGACACCGGAAGTCCAATTAGAAATGGGAATTACCCCGTCAGTACTGCGTCTTTCTGTCGGTCTTGAGCACATTGATGACTTGCTCAAAGACCTTTCTCAAGCACTTAATAATTGAGCGACGACTAGCAGCACCGAAAACAGACTTAAATAAGTTATTGACCAGTGAAAAATTCCTGAAGCAACTTTATTGTAATTTTCTGAGTTCTCTTTGAGTGCAAAGAGTTGAAAGGTAAAAATCGCTCCCAGTAATACTGTTGCACATAAGACCCACACAGGTAACTTTGCAAGTTGAATGAGGGCGGTCGATGAAATTACCATGGCAATTGTGTGAAACCACATTTGGCCAATAACTGAGGATTGCGAAGAGACTGAAGGCAACATAGGGATTCCAGCTGCCGAGTAATCCTCTTTATATTTAATGGCCAGCGCCCAAAAATGTGGTGGTGTCCAGAAGAAAATCACCATAAAAAATGCGACGGGAACCCATGTAAGTGAACCAGTGACAGCGGCCCAACCAATCAATACTGGCATACATCCAGCAGCTCCACCCCAGACAATATTTTGCGAAGTATTGGGTTTAAGGATGATTGTGTAAATGACAACGTAATAAAAAATCGCAAGCGCATTCAGAAGAGTAGCAAGTGGAGTTGTGAAAATTTCAAAGATTACGAGCGAGAGTGCGCCAATAATCGAAGCAAAAACAAGTGCGTGAGTTTTCCCTATCGAACCAACAACCAATGGACGCTTTGATGTTCGAGCCATCAATTTGTCGGTCTCAGCTTCAATCACCATATTAAAAGCATTGGCAGATCCTGCTGCCAACGTCCCGCCGATTAAGGTGGCCGCAACCAGTTGAAAGGAAGGCAATCCGCGTTCTGCCAAGACCATGGCTGGGATAGTCGTGATGATGAGCAGCTCAACGACCCTCAATTTCATGAGATCTACATAGGCTCGAAGGCGCATCACGCTCGTAGCCTACCGATAATTACCAACCAAAATAGGGGCGTTTCTCAGTCTCCTCACAGTTTGCAGATTTACCTTGTGCAAGTCAAAGGAGAAAAAAATGACAGCGCAGAAACCAGAATGGTTTGAATTAACAGAGCACACTCCTGCAACTGGAATTCGTAAAGTTGATAAGAAATTGCCAATCGTTGCAATTGCGGTGGCAGGGGCAATCATGGTTGCTGGTTCTATCTTTGCAAACGCCGGTGATGGACCTGCTGCGGTTGCTGATACTCAACAAACTTTGACTACAACTGCTCCAACTACAACACAGCCACAAGCAACATCTCAATCTGTGGCTCCTGCACCACAGATCTCAACTTCGCCACACAATTCAATCAGAGGTGAAGAACGAGAAAGTCGCGAACATGATGGAAAACCTTGGGGCGATCATGAAGGTCGCGAACATGATGGTGATCGCGGTGGTGATTACGATTAAGAAGCAGAGCTCGTCGCTGTAGT
>JAPOHK010000113.1 GCA_029979485.1 Candidatus Planktophila limnetica | reverse complement strand
TAGTAATCAGCGCTATTGGTTATGAAGCAGCGCCACTTAATGGAATTACTTATGAAAAAGGCAGAGTTCTAAACACAGACGGACGCGTGAAAGACAACCTTTACGTTGTTGGTTGGGCAAAGCGCGGAGCATCTGGAGTTATCGGAACAAACAAAAGTGATGCGGCTGCAGTAATCGAATTACTTATCTCTGATTTAAAAGCACCAAAAGATGCTGGCGATCTCAATGATTTATTAGGTGCACACAAAGTTATTACACAGAGTCATTGGGAAGCAATCAACACTGCAGAAGTTTCTAGCGGCGAACCACTTGGGAAACCGCGTGTAAAGGTTGCCGATAAAGGCGAGTTGCTACGTTTGGGTGGTTTATAAAGTTATTGCGCTAGAGCTTCAAAGACAACTGCAACAACAGTAGCGCCAGCATCTTCATTGCCTTGCGCGCGTTCGCCAATCCATCCAGCACGACCATGCTTTGGGGCCATTGACGCGGTTGCAGTGACACCGGCGCGTGCACCAATTGCTGCAGCATTTAATCCACTCTGTAAATCAGTTGCGCCATTAAGTGCAACGGATGCGGGATGTAGTGCATCTAAAAGTGTTCTTTCACCGAGTGCTGCTTTTCCGCGTGCAGCAATTCCTTCGAAGGCTGCAGTTACAGCAAGTTGTGTGTTCTTAAGCGCATCGCCATCTGTAACAGCAGCCGATGCGCGAATAAAACCAGTTGCGAATAATGTTCCGAAAGTAGATGGAGCAAACTTTGCAATTTCGCGTCCGATTAACATCAGATCTGCTTTGAGATCACCAGTTGCACCGGCAGCACCAGCACGTAATCCCTTAGCGATATTGCCAGCAGTAATTCCTAGATCGCCATCGCCGGCAACAGAATCTAACTCCTCAAATTTTTTGGAGTTATTTTCAAGAGCGGCCGCAACCTTCTCTACTGAGTCAGTAAATGCGCTCATGCCTGCGTAAAGAATGGTGTGTGCACGGGAGTATTGATGTAGTTAAGTAATTCATCATCAACACGAATAACACTGATAGACGCACCAGCCATTTCAAGTGAAGTTGCGAATTCTCCAACGTATGCACGAGCAACGTCAACACCGTAACTCTTAAGAGTTTTCTTTGCATGACGGAACATGATGTAAAGCTCTTCTGGTGGCGTTGCGCCTAAGCTATTCATAAGTACGCAAACCTTGTCACCACTCTTTAGGTCAAGGTCATTCTTAATTGCAGTGAGCAACTCTTCAGTAATTTGATCAGCAGTTTCTAATTTGCTCTTACGAATACCAGGTTCGCCATGGATACCCATACCGATTTCCATTTCACCTGGCTTGACTTCAAATGTTGGGTGACCAACTGCAGGAAGAGTTACTGGGCTGAGCGCAAGACCCATTGTGCGAGTATGTGCGGCAGCCTTCTTTGTTACAGCAACAACTTCATCGAGTGATAAACCTTTTGCAGCAGCTGCTCCTGCAACTTTGTATAAGAAGAAAATTCCAGCAATTCCGCGGCGACGACCCTCTTCACCCTTTGGTGCAGATGCAACATCGTCAGCACCCAAAACAGTTTCAACGCGAATTCCTTCGGCTGCTGCTAGTTCGGCTGCGAAATCAAAGTTAAAAACATCTCCGCCATAGTTTCCATATATATAGAGAACGCCAGCGCCAGAGTTAACCTGCTTTGTAACTGCAAGCATCTGTTCTGCTGTTGGACTTTGGAAAACATCGCCGACAGCAACGCCATCGAGCATGCCTTTTCCGACATAACCTAAGAAGAGTGGAAGGTGGCCAGATCCGCCACCAGTAGTGATGCCTACCTTGCCCGAAACAGGAGCATCAGCTCGTACTAGGGCGTGATTATCTCAATCAACGGCTTTTAGCTGGGTTGGGTATGCCTCGAGGATGCCTTCGAGCATCTCATTAACAAACTCTGTTGGGACATTCAGGATTTTTTGCATGCGGTAAGCCTACACCCCTTAGAAGTTAACGATTTATAACAAAAATGTTATAAAAAGTTATCTATTTTTAACGGAACTATTGACCAATTTTGTTAAAGACGAATATATTCATCTTACCCTTAGGGGTCAATCCCAACCCGATCCCCTTTAATCACGCAAAAAGGAGCACGAATGAAGAAGTTCAAAGTCGCAGCAGCTGTTGCCGCTGCAGCACTAGTTCTAACTGGCTGTAGTTCAGGCGGAGATTCAGCTGGAGATACGCGCTATGTAATTTCCGTGAAGTTGTTCGGCGTCGGCTGGTTCGACAACATGGAAAAGGGAATTAATGCATGGGCTGCCGAAAAAGGCATCGATGCAACAATGACTGGTGCAACAGATGCATCACCAGAAAAGCAATCAAAGATGGTTGAAGATCTAATTGCTCAAGGAGTTACAGGTATTGGAATTGTTCCAAACGACGTAGCTTCAATTGATGGCGTCATTGCAAAAGCTAAAGAAGCAGGAATTTTTGTTGTAACTCACGAAGCTGGCGGAATCCAAAACGCTGACGCTGATATCGAAGCATTTGATAATGCTGCATACGGCGCAGTCATGATGGACAACCTACAAGCTTGCATGGGTGGAAAAGGTAAGTACGCAGCATTTGTAGGAACACTTACAAATGGAAGCCACAACGAATGGGTAGCTGGAGCTTTTGAACAAGCTAAGTCAAAGTACCCAGGAATTGTTCGCGTTGAAGATCCAATTGAGTCTAAGGAAGATGCAGATGTTGCATACAACAAGACAAAGGAACTTCTAAAGAAGTATCCAGATCTAAAGGGTCTAGAAGGATCTTCTGCTAACGACGTAGTTGGTATTGGTCGCGCTGTTGAGGAACTTGGTCTTTCTGACAAGGTTTGCGTGATGGGTACTTCTATTCCTTCAATGACAAGCAAGTACTTGGCTACCGGAGCGATCGACAAGATCTTCTTCTGGGATTCAGCACTTGCAGGTCAAGCAATGCTAAACATCCTTGAAATTCTTAAGGGTGGCGGATCTCTATCTGAAGGTACAGATCTAGGCGTTCCAGGATACGAAAGCATCAAGAAGATTGCTGGAACAAAGGTTGGATGGGCAGGCTCAGCCTTGGTCATTGTTGATAAAGACAACATGGATCAATACAACATCTAACTATCAAGTAAATAAGCTCGAAAAAGAGTGGGGCGCGGAATACCGCGCCCCACTCTTACTTAAAAGGTAATAAAATAAAGTACAAAGAACATCGCCTCACAGTAAAGAAAGGCATAGAACTAAAATGTCTACGTTGGTTACTGCGGAATATGGCGTTGAAAATATTGTTAAATCATTCGGAGGCGCAAAGGCGCTCGCAGGTGTTTCTCTCTCAGTAAAAAGCGGCGAAGTTCATTGCATCGCTGGCGAAAACGGTTCAGGAAAATCCACACTCATTAAAATCATGAGT